>CALLQM010000027.1 GCA_938014855.1 uncultured Clostridia bacterium
TAATCATGTTGCATTGATAGGGAATCAATGGTAACTTATCAAAGGAGTAATATTTTGACAACAAAAAAACTCCCATAGCGTACCGATTGCTTGCAACAACCGGTATGCATGCGCCTTAAAGATGCCCAAACATCTAATAAGACTTATGAGAGGTTCTTACTGTGAGTTTATCACAGCTGAGATACATTTTCAAGAGGACTTAAAGATGTGTTTGCGATGCGTCTTTAGGCTCTCGATTTTTTTTGGTGTAAACGTGTAGCAGCGTTTTCACATACATAAAACTGAATTACCCATACAAAAAAGATACAAAAAGCGCTTTATGATAGTGTGCATTTCTGCTCGCCATAAGCCTAACTGTTGGATAGCAACAACTTTTTGCATACGCTCCAAGATCGCCATCATCTGCTGTATTGCTAACCTAGGCTGAGGGGCAGGAACTAATTTTGTACCAAATGGGAAAACATAATCTATGTATGTTCTATAACGGCGGGGTATTGTAGGGCAATGCCCTGCCGATTATATTTTTTTACGAGAAAAGAGCCTGAATTACAGACTCCTTTCTGGTTGAAAAATTGGTGGAGACGAAGAGGATCGAACTCTCGACCTTACGGATGCGAACCGTACGCTCTCCCAGCTGAGCTACGCCCCCGACTGGCACCGGACAAGCAATAAACCTTGTCCGGATTTTGGTGGGAATAGAGGGACTCGAACCCGCGACTTCCTGCGTGTGATGCAGGCACTCTAACCAGCTGAGCTATACTCCCGACGCAAGTGATAGTATAGCATTTTTTTACGAATTTGTAAAGACTTAATTCCATATTTTTGATTGGACTTAGGATAAATCAGCGGCAGTAAAAATCTTTTGCGGAACCCACACATAGTGCCCGTTTAATTGTGGTACGGTTGCCTGCGGATCGGCTCCGATTGCAAGGGTATACGCGATATCAAAAATTGCCTGAGCCTGTCCCTGCGAATCGTTTAGGACGCTTCCGGTTAAAACACCTTTTTTAATTGCCTCAATGGCGGGAGGAGTTGCGTCGATGCCTACAATAACTGGAAGAACTGTAATTTCTGCGGCAACATATGCATCAATTGCGCCAAGCGCCATATCATCGTTGTTGCAGAATATTACTTCAATCTCATCTCCATATGTTTCTATCCATTGGGTCATTTTACCCAATGCCTGCGATCTTTGCCAGTTAGCCGTTTCGTTTGCCAGCTTTTCCACTTGAATACCAGCTTGAGTTACTTCCTTTACGGAATATTCCGTACGAATGAGTGCATCTTGATGGCCTTGTTCTCCCTCAAGCATGACATATTGCAGTTTGCCGTCACGATTACGGTCTACTTTTTTGGGATTCGCTTGATAAGCATTGATGACTACATGCCCCTGCATGATCCCTGCTTCACGGGCATCCGAACCTACATAATAAACCTTATCCCAACGTTGAAGATCTTCTTCAACAGGCTCACGATTAAAAAATACAACGGGAATATTAGCTGCTTTTGCCTTATCAATAATGACGGATGCTGCGGTTCGATCCACTTCATTGACACAAATAATATCGTAACCCTGTGATAAAAACTTATCTACTTGATCATTTTGAATGCTTTGGTTTCCTTTTGCATCCAGAACATTTAGTTCGATTTTTACTTGATCTGTCGCTTCCTTGTTTTTGACGATTTCTTGTATGTTTTTTTGAATGGTGGAAATAAACGTGTCATCTTGGCGATATAGGGTCATTCCAATTTTGATTTGCCGCATATAGCGTTCCGATCCTGAATTTGTTTGAAGATTGCACCCGTTTGCCACGGTACATGTAAAGAGAACGGATGCAAGCATAATCAAAATTTGCAGGGGGTGCTTTTTCATATGACGCGCCTCCATTTAAAAATTTGAGATTCAGCGAATGAATGGGAAAAGCAAACGCTGGTTTTCAGTGTCATACATATTTGCACGATTAATCAAACGATGTTCTACCGTATAATTTGGTTCGACCAAGCGCATCCCAATCGCATTGACAGCGGTTTGTACTCCGAGATAACCCACTGCGAAATCGTTCTGCACGATAGTGGCCGAAATAACGCCCTGTTCAATAAACGATGCGACTTTACCGGTAGATCCGATACCAAAAAGGCCAATCGATTTTTTAGAACTGCTAATTGCTTGAGCGGCAAGTTCTAACGACGCAACATCTAAAGTGACAAGCACGTCGGCTTCATTTATTGCCAGTTTTTTGAGATACATTTCAGATGTTTGTTCAGAATCGTCTGGCAGCTGCCAATGCAGGATATTGCCGCCAATGGAGCCTAGGACACTGATTAGTCCATCCATGCGCTCCTGAACGTTTTTACAGCCCCAACTGCTTTCAACGACGACCAGTCGTTTACGTGCGTTGCCGGATTCAATGATTTCTTTGCCGAGCTGGACTCCCATTGCATAATTATCTGCGGAAATATAAGTGGAAACTTTTTTGCTGTTAACAGGAGATTCAATGCATATGACTGGGATTTTTAAACTTGCTTGGTCGACTGCCTGAGCCAAATCATCACTGTCTGCTGCGGCAAGTACAATCGCATCCGCACCTCCATCTATTTCGCGGTCGATTAAATGAATTTGTTCAGATGCGCTGTTTTCTTCCGAAAGGGTGATAAAGCTCAGCTCTGCGTTCAAATCATTGGCGGCTTGGTCACAGCCTTGTTTAATGGAATCCCAGCTTTCGCTGTTCTTTCCACGTACGATTACCGAGATGTTAAAAACTTCAGGCGGCTTATCTTGACCTAAGATGCCGAATGTCAAAACCAAAAAGCAGATGCAAAAAGCCCCAAGCAGCATTAGAAAAACGAAGAATCGTTTTTTACTCATTTTGCATCCTCCTTTTCTGCCAAGCTAGCGTAATCTACACATGGCAGATGGATTCGCACAGTGGTTCCCACATCCGGTTCACTTAGAATCGTGAGACCGTAGGAACTGCCGTAATAAAGCTGGATACGCTCATGCACATTTCGCAGCCCGATACCGGAACCTTTCGAACGTATGCGGCTGTGATCGGTCAGCAGAGTTTTGCAGATTTCCTCGGGGATTCCAATACCGTTATCCGTCACATCAATATAGAGATCTTTGTCTTTTACATAAGCATGCACCGAGATTTCACCGTCTCCGTCCATATATTCCATGCCGTGATAAATGGCGTTTTCCAAGAGCGGCTGAATAATCAGTTTAATGGTGGAAAGGCGAAGTGTTTCAGGTTCGGCATTGATATCGATTTGGAACTTGTTTTTAAACCGCACCATCTGAATGGTCAGATAGTTGCGTGCGTGTTCAAGCTCATTTCTGACAGGGATAATATTGCGTCCTTTGCTCAAGCTGATTCGGAACAGCCGTGCAAGTGCAGTGACCATAGAGATGGCTTCAGAGTATCGCTCATTTTCAACCATCCAAACGATCATATCCAGTGTGTTATATAAAAAATGTGGGTTGATTTGACTTTGCAGAGCATCCAATTCACTTTTTCGCTTGGATTCCTGCTCCACCACAATATCATCCATCAGTTTACGCATTTGTTTTACCATAGAACGAATTGTTTTACCCAAATGCTGGATTTCATAAGATCCGCCGATTGCGATTTTTACATCCATATCACCTTTTTCCAGCTTTTTCACGGAATTCTCCAATGCTTTAATTGGATCAGCAATACGGGAAGAAAGATAGAGGTTGGCAAAGATCATAAGGAACATAATGAAGGATAGAATAAAAACCGCAAACAGCCGAATGTGGTAATAATCGGACGTCATATCCTTCATAGGAGTCACGCCAATGATTTTCCACCCGGTGTATCCGACCGATTTGACGGTGATTACACGTTCTTCGCCCTGATATTTTTCAACGTGACTGCCGTCTTCGTATTGAAACGCCTCCAAATTGTTTTCCCGAACAAGATTGGAGTACAAGAGCTGTTGGCGCGGATGGTAAATGATTTCACCTTCGCTGTCGGTTAAATAGATATATCCGCTGTTGCCGAGACTGATGTCTTTAAACAGCTGCTCAATGCCGGAAAAATTCATATCGACCAGCAAAACACCGTGGCGGATACCGCCGTTGCTGGTCAATTCAACCGCTCTCGAAAGTGATATCACCCAGCGGTAGCGAAAATCCGGATCTTCAAAGAGATTTTGAACATGCGGAGTGGAAAAATGAAGATTTTCAATTTTGTTGGTTGCCCGCACAAACCATTCCTGTTCTTCCGGACGAACCGTCTTTTTCAGTTTTGAAACCGGCGAAACGCCAACCAGCCGTCCATTTTCATCTACCACCACGATACTTACAAGAAAATCGCGATTCGTTTCATACAGCAGGTTCATAGATTGGTCGATGGGATCTACGGCAAGATTCGAATTTTTGATGACGCGGTAATACATCGAATCCGAAACGCGCATCATATTGCGCAGGTATACGTCTAAATTTTTATTGACCTGATCGATGATACGGCGGTTTTCATCTTTGAGCATAGTTTCGGTAGCAGAGGTAAATCGAAGATATAATGCCATGCCTAAAAAAATCATTCCCACCAGCGCTACAACGGTGAACGAAAGGGAAATCATAAACTGAATGCTTCGCTTTTGGTAGGATTTCACAAGCTGCCGAAAGCGGCTGGAACATTTATTTGGCAAGTGTCTCACCCTTACTGCTGCGATATTTTGTGGGGGATAAGCCAAACTTCTTTTTAAATACGTAGCTAAAATAATTCGGCTCTAAGTATCCGATTTTTTGCGCAATTTCATATGTTTTGTCTTCTGTGGTCGAAAGCAGTTTAATGGCTTCCTCCATGCGGACATCCGTCAAATAAGTAACAAAACTTAAACCGGTTTCCTTTTTAAACAAAGTCGAAAAATAGGCGGGAGAAACGTGAAGATGATCGCACAGCATTTCAACGGAAATATCCGGATTGTGATAATTTTCTACAATAAACTGCTTGGCCTTGTCTGCCATTGCACGCGTCGAATTTGTCCGTTCACGCCGAATAAGCATGCTGATTTTTAAGCAGGTTTCGGAAAACCATTCGTATAATTCTTCAGGAGATTCGAATCGTGTAAGATGAAAATTTCCATCAAAATCTTTTCCAAATACTTCGGAAGGGTTGATTTGATAAGCGCGAATTACGCGTAAAAGTTCCGCCATCATTTCCATTAGATAAAGCTGATAGTGTCCCAGCGAAAAGCGAGCGGTTTTAAACTGCCCGATAAAACGATCTGCCGCGCGGCGAATTTCATCCGGTGTGTTCAACTTGATTGCAGAAATCAAATTGCGTTCACTTTGGTCATCCAATTGAAGCAGACCGGTAGGGTTGGGCTCAACATCGCCAATATAGATTGCTTTGCCGCGTCCCATCAAAACACGATAATCCAGCGCAGTTTGTGCACCTGCCGTGGAAATATGCAGGTCGTTCAGCGACGAGCAGGGAACACCAATTCCGACGGTCAGCGTCAGCACAAGAAACCGGCGGGCAAGCTTGCATACTTGGTTCATGCTGTCGATAAAAGTGAGAATTTGGCTGTGCTCCTTAAAACTTGCGATAACCGCAACATAATCATTGTAAATTAAGCTTTTAAAATTGCAATTGTGCAAACTTTCATCGATCAGCTGTTTTAAAGACAGCGGAATAAGTTCACTTTCATGAATCGGTGTGCTTTCACGTTCAACGTTATCGTAATGTACGAGCGCAACCGTCCAAAAATTGCCCGATAAATCGATATCATAAAGCGCGGCTTGCTGTTGAATACGTTTTTGTGATATGCGGCCATCCAATATCTGAGTAAAAAACTGTTCCCGCAAAAGAGGAAGGCTGTTTTTGTAATGTTTGCGAAGGCGTTCAATATCGCGTTTTTCTGCAAATTCTCCATCAAGCTTCGCTTTTAGTTTTTGCAAAACCGCAGTCAATTCGACAGAATTGATTGGTTTTAAAATATATTCCGCGGCGTTGATTTGAATAGCTGTCTGCGCATATTCAAAATCATCAAATCCCGAAAATAAAACCAGTTTTGTAGCGGGCATCAATTCCAGTAAACGTTTGCCAAGCGTCAGTCCGTCCATAAAAGGCATTTTAATATCCGTCATTACGACATCAGGATGCAGATTTTCTGCCATTTCAAGCGCTTCTTGTCCATTTTCAGCGGTGCCGACCAGTTCAAACCCGTTTCCGGCCCAGTCAATTTTGCACTTGATGCCAGTTCGAATTTCTTCTTCATCATCAGCTAATAAAATGCGGTATAAAGACATAGATGAACCCTCGTTTATTTCTTCCAAATATTTTGATGAGTATGAATTAAATTAAATTACACACAGAACTTTAAAGAATACCAATAAAAATATTATATCATTTTTACAAAAAAAGAAAGAGCCTGCTTAAGCAGGCTCTTAGATTTATGATACTATTTTTTATTATACTTGGACATATCGATTGCAACCGCCACCGCAATGATGATTCCTTTGATGACTTGCTGCCACATCGGGGAAATATTGATAAACTGGAGTCCATATTGAATTACGGTGAAAATCAAAACACCGGAAATAATTCCTCCGACTTTGCCGACACCGCCGTTTAGAGAAACGCCGCCAACTACGCAGGCTGCGATCGCATCCAGCTCATAACCCATACCGTACTGGTTGGTTGCACCGGCAGTTCTGGCAGCTTCCAAAACGCCGCCGATGCCATAAAGCAGGGAAGCCAAAATGAAGATTCCCATGATGGTGTTAAAGACGTTCACACCCGAAACGACAGCCGCTTCACGATTGCCGCCGATTGCATACACATTTTTGCCAAAGACCGTTTTATTAAGGATAAACCAAATAATTGCGGTAATGACCAAAGCAATCGGAATTAGAATGGAGAATTTCTCAAATAATTTCGTTTGCCCGAGAGCGGAAAAGTCGGGACGAATTCCACCGATCGGCTGGGAATTATTTGGAGGCAGGTCAAAGTAGAGCGAACATGCGCCGTAAATAATAACTTGTACCGCCAAAGTTGCAATAAATGGATGCATATCAAATTTTGCAACTAAATAACCGTTCAAAACACCAAACAGCATGCAGGCGATAATTGCAAGTACAATTGGTATAAACAGCGGAACTTGCGGCAGATCCGGATAAAAGCGATTGCCATAGTCCGCGGTTTGCAGCATAGAGCAGGATACGACCGCTGCAAGACCAACCATACGTCCTGCGGAAAGGTCGGTACCTGCAATCAGCAGGGTAAAGCAAATGCCGAGTGCAATAATCAATTTGGTGGATGACATGGTTAAAATATCAAGCAGTACACGAATCTGCATGAAGCGAGGTTCGATAATACAAATGACAACGACCAATGCCAACAGGGCAAGAATAATTGCGTTATTGGTTAAAAAGGCTTTTAAAGATTTTCTTGTGATACTAACATCCCCCAGAGAATCCGAGCGGATGAGCTGATAGACTCCATAAATGCCAAAGATAAAACCAATACCGGTAATCAGCCACGGCAAATCGAAAATTACTTTTTCAAGATTCAAAATGGGCGATCCAATCCCAAGACCGATTCCGATTGCCAGCAAAATCACACCAATAATGATGAATGTAACGGAATACTTTCTACGTGTAATGGTATGTTGTTGCATTCCAGTTTCCTCACTTTCCTAACTTATTTGATGAATTGGGTTGCCAAACGCATAACTTCTACTTGGTCAAACTGATCTTGATTTAAGAATCCGGAAACCCTGCCTTCACACATCACCATGACACGATCCGCCATGCCCAACAATTCCGGCATTTCGGACGAGATCATAATGATTGATTTGCCTTGCTGAGCAAGTTCCAGCATAATGGTGTAAATTTCATACTTTGCACCAACATCGATTCCTCGGGTTGGTTCATCCAAAATCAGAATATCCGGATGCGTTAGAAGCCAGCGGGCAATCAATACTTTTTGCTGGTTGCCGCCTGATAGGTTCTGCATTAGTGTTTCCATTGACGGAGTTTTGACGTTTAATTGTTTACAAGAACTTTTAGCAGCTTCAACACGTTTCTTTTGCTGGAGAATTCCGCGTTTTGCAAAATTCTTTTGATTGGCAATTACGGTATTATCCAATACAGATAAAATTCCAAATACACCAGTTGCACGTCGTTCTTCTGTCAGCAGCGCGATATCGTGATTTTTGGCGTCACGCACATTGTTTACAATAAACGGCTCACCGTCTTTTTCAATGGTGCCGGATTCAATATCCCGCAAACCAAAAATCGCTTCCACTAATTCCGTACGCTGCGCACCAACAAGTCCGCCAATGCCTAAGATTTCACCTTTATGCAGTTCAAAACTGACATCTTGAAATGATTGAGGAAGTGGGGAACATAGATTCTGAACACGCAATACCGGGGGTTCATTATAATTTGCAACAGAATTTTTGGGCGGGAAACGGTTTGTCATGTCGCGCCCAACCATACGTTTAATAATCAGATCGGTTGTAAGTTCAGTGGACGGCCAAGTACCTACATAATGCCCGTCACGCATGATGGTTACTTCATCTGCAATTTTCAAAATTTCTTCCATTTTGTGAGATATATAAATGATCGAACGACCTTCGCTTTGAAGTTTTCGAATGATTTTAAACAAATGCTCAGCTTCATTATCGGTAAGCGACGATGTTGGCTCATCCATAATGATAATTTTAGAATTGTAGCTGACTGATTTTGCAATTTCAACCAGCTGGAGCGTCGAGGCCGATAACGATCCGGCAAGAGCCTGAGGGCTGATATCCAAGTCGACTTGTTCAAACAGCTCTTTTGTTTTTTGAATCATTGTTTTTTTATCCACAGCAATCCCTTTTTTTGGAAACCGTCCAAGCCAAATGTTTTCCATTACCGGCCGGAAACGAATGGGATGCTGTTCTTGGTGGATCATGGATATTCCCATGTCCAAAGCTTGTTTAGAAGATGTGATATCAACATTCTCACCATCAAAGATGATTTCGCCTTCATCTTTGTGATAGATGCCGAAAAGACATTTCATCAAGGTGGATTTACCTGCGCCGTTTTCGCCCATCAACGCATGTACACTGCCAGGACGAACTTTTAAAAATACATCGTCTAATGCACGTACACCTGGAAAAATCTTGGTGATATGATTCATTTCCAGCACATATTTTTCCATGCAATCGCCCTCCTTCAAAACAAATGAATCCCCCTTTACAGCATAGGACGGGGAACGCGGAAAGCGAGGCTTTCGCGTTCCCCGTAAAGGTTCTCTATCAGCCGCCGAACTGCTCATAATTTTCAGCAGTTACTTTCACGTACGGGATCCAGACATATTTTTCGTCGGTTACATCGTATCCAATGGTCTCTTTGGAGATTTCTTTGCCCTGAGCGGCTGCAACGGCAATGTTGATCGTTGCGATACCTTGGTTTTCACCATCGTTCAGAACCGTACCGAGCAGGGAGCCGTCTTTCATAGCTGCCAAAGCAGGAGCGGTTGCGTCAACGCCGACAACCGGAATAAATTTGGATTCATCACCGGTGTTGTAACCTTCGGCTTTTAATCCTTCAATTGCGCCCAAAGCCATGTCATCGTTGTTTGCAAGTACTGCTTCGATTTGGTCTAAACCGTGTGCAGCGATAAACGTCTTCATTAGGTCGGTTGCTTTAACTTTATCCCACATTGCGGTGTCAGCACCTAGCTGTTCAACTTCATAACCTGCATCTTCCAAAGCTTTAATGGAATATTCTGTGCGCAGTGTTGCGTCCTGATGTCCGGGTTCGCCCTGCAGCATAACAAACTGGATTTTGCCGTCGCCATTTTTATCTGCAGCTTCGTTTGCTTTAAAGTAATCGGCAATGATTTCACCGGACATGGTGCCGGATTCTTCTGCTTTTGCACCAACGTACCAAGCTTTATCGAATTTTGCCATGTCTTCATCAGAAGGCTGACGGTTGAGCAGAACGATCGGAATGTCTTCTGCTTTTGCTTTGTCAATAATCGGACCCGCAGCGGTTAAGTCAACCGGGTTTACAGCTAAAGCGTTGACGCCTTTTGTAATATAGGTGTCGACTTGTTCGTTCTGGGTCGGCTGCTTATTTTGTGAGTCCACGATTTCCAAAGTAGCACCTAACTCATCGGCAGCTGTGGTCATATTATTTCGTACACCAGTCATAAAAGTATCATCAAACTTATAAATACAGGCGCCGACTGTAATCTCAGATGCGTCTGCAGCAGGAGCTCCTTCAGAGGACTCCGGTGCCGGAGCGGCAGAGGAAGACTCGTCCTTTGCGCCACCGCCACAAGCGGTAAAGGATGCAACCATCATGGCTGCCAGCACAAGTGCAAGTGTCTTTTTCATTTGTGATTTTCCTCCTAAAATTTAATTTGTGGTGGGCATGTACTCCCGACATACCCCATCCATTGACTTTATTATAGCGATTAAAAATGCGGAATACTATTCGATATTCTTTTCACTTTCATAGAATATCTTTGCATGTTTTCTATAATGTCTGATTTAAATGGTCGAATTATGTGCACAATGACAAAAAAGATCTACCGCTGTATTTATTATGCCAATTATTTGCGCTGAAACCATGACCAAATTTTAAATGTACACAAATATTTTTTATTGACAAATCATGAAAAAGAGATTAGAATCATAAATTGAAAATGAAATTCAAATTCAAATGTGAACTGCTTTAGATAAGCTCATCGGAGGCGCTTTTTATGGGAAAAAAAATTGGAATATTCTTCACGGCTTTGCTTATTTGCCTGATTAGTTTGACAGGCTGTTCGTCATCTCCGCAAAAGGTCGACCAGAATGCCCGCGTTCAAATAATTGCTACACTTTTTCCTCAATATGATTTTGCAAGACAGATCGCGGGAGATCGTGCGGATGTAACGCTCTTGCTTTCACCGGGTGTCGAGAGTCATACGTTTGAACCGACTCCTGCGGATATTATAAAAATCAATGAAAGTGATCTTTTTGTTTATACCGGAAATTTCATGGAACCGTGGGCTGAAACCATTATTTCTGGAATGACCGGCAACGGGAAAGCATTGGACGTTTCTAAAGGAATTACGTTGGATGCCGAAGAAGAAACGCATGAAGGTGACGAAGAACATGAGGGGCATCACCATGGGGGATTTGATCCGCATATTTGGACAGATCCGTTAAATGCAAAAGTGATGGTACAGAATATTACCGATGCATTGTGTGAGGCGGACGAAAAAAATAAAGAATATTATCAGTCAAATGCACAGGAGTATCTTGCAAAATTGGATGCACTGGATGCAGAATTTCAGGAAATTGTTTCAACCGCAGAACGCGACGAACTTGTATTTGGAGGACGGTTCGCATTTCATTATTTTGTAAAACGGTATGATCTAAATTATATTTCTGCCTTTGACTCTTTCACAAGTGAAACCGAGCCGAGCGTCAGCGTAATCGCACAGATTATGGATCAAATCAATGAAAAGCAGATTCCTGTCATTTTCTATGAAGAATTGACGGACCCCAAAGTATCCCGTGCGATTGCCGATGAAACCGGAGTGAAAATGCTGATGCTTCATGCATGCCATAATGTTTCCAAAGAAGACTTACAAAATGGTGCTACGTATCTATCGATTATGGAGCAGAATGCAAAAAATTTGAAAGAAGGGCTGAACTAGATGGCACTGATTTCCTGCCGTGATGTTTGCATGAGTTATGAAAATCAAAGGGCGGTTGACCATGTGTCGTTTGAAATCGAACAGGGTGATTATGTCTGCATCGTTGGAGAAAATGGTTCCGGCAAGAGTACGCTTTTAAAAGGTCTATTGGGGCTGAAACGACCGGAATCGGGCGAAATTGTATATGGCGATGGATTAAATCAAAATATGATTGGATATTTACCGCAGCAAACGCAGGTACAGCGGGATTTTCCCGCTTCCGTTTTTGAAGTGGTGTTGTCGGGCTGTCTGAATCGGCGGGGAATTCGGCCATTTTATTCACCTCGTGAATATCAAATTGCGCAAGAAACCATGCGCAGACTTTCGATTCAGCCGCTCAAAAAGAAATCCTATCGGGCGCTTTCCGGCGGTCAACAGCAGAGGGTCTTGCTGGCAAGAGCGCTATGTGCGACCGAAAAGCTGCTGCTTTTGGATGAACCGGTGACCGGACTTGACCCCATGGCAACCGCAGATCTATACCGCTTAATCCAACAGTTAAATTCGGAAGGAGTTACCATTCTAATGGTATCGCATGACATCAGCTGTGCACTCCTGCATGCATCCAAAATCCTGCATATGGATACACAAGTATTGTTTTATGGATCTTCTAAAGAGTATCAAAAAAGCGACATCTGCCGCCAATTTTTAGGAGGCGAAACGGATGATTGAGTTTTTTATAAATCTCTTTTCCTATGGATTTATCAACCGTGCACTTATCGTTGGCACATTGGTTGCTCTTTGTGCCGCCCTGTTGGGAGTCAGCCTTGTTTTAAAACGATATTCGATGATCGGGGATGGGCTGTCTCATGTAGGGTTTGGAGCGCTTTCTGTTTCCATGGCGCTGGGAGTGGCTCCGCTTACGGTATCCGTTCCCGTAGTGGTTCTTGCGGCTTTTTTGCTGCTGCGTTTGAGCGAAAACAGTAAAATCAAGGGCGATGCGGCTATTGCGATGATTGCATCCAGTTCCTTAGCATTTGGTGTGATTGTCACGTCACTTACATCCGGAATGAACACAGATGTGTATGGCTATCTGTTTGGA
>CALLQM010000028.1 GCA_938014855.1 uncultured Clostridia bacterium
GCAGATCTTGGAATCACACAATTGGACTTTGATAATGGATCTAGCTTTAGCAGTGATAAAACGATCAGTGATGTGCTAAGTGATTTAAATTCGAAAGGTATTACCGCAAGCTTTGATACAGAAACCGGAAAGATTTCCTTAGCAGGAGCGGGAACGCTTAAGGTTTCGGGCACAACCAGTGATGGTTCTAATCTATCAGAAAAATTGTTTGGCACAGATACACTGATGTTTGGAGCTACACAAGGAAATGCTGCTATTGAAACAGACGGACAGAATGCTCTTGTTACCATTAATGGAGTGGATACCGAGCGCAGTACAAATACCTTTACGGTCAATGGATTAACCGTAAGTCTTTCGGAAACAACTGGTTTTTATGAAAAGGATGCGGATGGGAATCTAGTTTTTAACGGCGAAACGGCTACAATTGACACCACACGCAACACCGATAAGATTTATGAGGGTATCAAATCGTTTGTCGATGATTATAACAAGCTGATTGGAGACTTAAACGGAAAAATAGATGAGGAAGCATCGTTCCGAAAATATCCGCCGCTTACCTCCGCGCAAAAGAAAGAAATGAGCGATAAGGAAGTTGAACTTTGGGAAGAAAAAGCAAAAACAGGTTTGCTTCGCAATGATATGAACATCAGTTCATTCCTAAGCTCTATGCGTTCAGCGCTTTATACAAAGCCGGCAGATTGTGATTTTGCACTTTATCAGCTAGGAATTGAAACCAGCAGTGAATGGGAAGACAAAGGAAAATTGGTCATTGATGAATCCAAACTAAAAAGCATGATTGAAACCAACGCAAAAGATATTGAGGCTCTTTTTACCGATCCTACAGAAGGTCTTGCGGTAAAACTGCAAGATTCAATCAAGGCGGCGGCAAATACCAATTCATCCAGTCCGGGATCATTGGTAAGCCTTGCAGGTGTCGTTGGAAAAGCTACCGAAATCACCAACACTTTATCCAAGCAGCTGAGAAGCATGAATTCTAAAATTGCTGATTTGCAGGATAAATATGAAAAGGAACGGGCTCGGTATTGGAAGATGTTCAATACGATGGAATCGACCCTTTCCAACTTAAATACACAGTCGTCCTGGCTGTATCAACAGTTCTCTTAATGCAAAAAAGAGGTGACCAGAGTGGCAATAAACCCTTATGAGCAGTATAAAAAGCAGTCAGTCATGACAATGACACAGGGCGAAATGCTGACAAAGCTTTATGAAGAAATTATTAAACAATTAAACGGTGCAATTTTATATATTGATGAAAAGAGTGTTTCTAAAGCAAATGAGGCTTTGCAGAAATCTCAGAAAATTCTCAATTATTTAAAAGCAACGCTGGATCACAAATATCAGATTTCAGAAAATCTGGACTCTCTTTATGACTTTTTTATTCAGGAGATTGTACAGGCCAACATTAAAAAAGAAATCAAGCCGATACAGGAGATTCTTCCGATGATTGAGGAATTGAGGGACACATTTATAGAAGCGGATCGGCTTGCAAGAAAACAGTAAATTCGTCAAAAAAGTCCCATTTTGGGACTTTTTTGTTTTTTTGCTTTCGTTTCCTATTTTTAAGTCGATACGTTAAATAGCGGTTCTAAATGCAAATGGCAGATCAAATTATGGAAGTGTGATGGAATGAAAACGAAACGATTTTTTGCATTTTGTCTTGCCTGTTTTATGCTGTTTAACAGTAGTACAGGCCTTTTCAATACAGTGGTGAATGCCGCAGATATCAAAATTAATCTATCTTTTTTAAACAGTGATGTTGATTCCGAGACGATTTCAACAATCATACAAGGGCGTTCCGCAAAAATTAAAGTTGACCGGCCTTCTGTGGCGATTGAAAGTGCAGGAGGTCTATCGATTGTGCGTACAGACTCCTCGATGACAGAAGAAGATATTCAAAAGTATGTCACAATCGAAGACGAAAACAATACCCGAACTAAAGTGGTAACGGTTTCGGAAGGCATGCCCAATACCACCGGAGAAGCAACATTTAGTATCCGCGGTAACTATTATGCACAGCTAGACAGTGGAACCAGTTATGAAAATTCATCGGGTGGCTCAAATACCTTTGCAAAATACGAATTGAGCCAGCCGCTGGATGTTTATGAATACAGTGAAGCGACTTTGACATGTACAAAAAGTGAAACGGAGCTTGATGCGGCGCAGTTTTCTTTTGCAATTGGAACAGGCGGAACAAAAAATGCGTTCTCCGAATTTGATGGCGCACAGGCGGTGGCGCAAACCCCAGACAAAAATTCCAAGGATATGAAACTTATCCTGTCAAAAGCAGGAAAACAGATCAGGGTTACGCTTCATCCTAAT
>CALLQM010000029.1 GCA_938014855.1 uncultured Clostridia bacterium
TTCTTGCTGTTATAGCGCAATTGGGGGGAGGAAGTGCAAATGTTCTTTAATCTTGTACGCCGCAATAGTAAGCGAAACCGACAGGAAAATGAACTTTTTTTCTCATCACTTTTAGCGGCAGTTGTGGCCTTTTACATCATCCTATCGCTACCGAATCAGGGGGTTATGGGATTTCTTAAAGAGATGGATAGCGGTGCGGTGGATATACTTTTAAGGCTGATCCTAGCCATTTATGCAGTAACATTGTTTATGTTCTTTTTTCTCGTTTATTTTGCAAGCAAATACCAGCTGGAACGTAGAAGCCATGAGCTGGGAATGTATTTGATGATGGGTATGCGCCGTTCCAAATTGTTTTTCATGCTTCTGGCAGAAGATTTGTGGAGCAGCCTTGCTTCAATTGCCGTCGGTATCCCTGTAGCTGTGCTGCTTTCGGAGGTTATCAGTCTTGTTACAGCTCGGGTAGTGGGTATTGGTATTCTGGGGCAGCAGTCTGCATTTTCCCCAACAGCTGTCCTTTGGACGATGGCAGGGTTTCTGCTTATTAAACTGGCTGCGTTTCTTTTGCTCAGCGGAAAATTTGTTTCCACAGAGATTGGCACTTTGCTTTCCGCGACCCCAGAAGGCGCAAAGAAGCAGCGGCCAGCGATGCTTTATCGAATTGCATTGGTCATCGGTGTATTGCTTTTGGTGACAGCATATATACTGGCAATTAGCGGTGAAGCGTGGTATTCGCTGGCTGTTATGGGAATGACTTTGTCAATGGGCATTGCTGGAACTTTGTTGCTGTTTTTCGGTTTGCGAACGGTGCTGGATACTTTGGCAAAACGTCAAACGAGCAAATCCGGGTTGGGCGTGTTCACGTTCCGACAGCTGCAGGAGAATGTAATTGGTCAACCGATTTCCTTGGCTGTCAGTTCTCTTTTAATTCTGGGGGCGCTGTGCTTCTTTGGCTACGGTGTTTCCATGACATTGTACTACGGTAGTGATGACACCCACACGCTGGATTATACTTTTCAAGATGTAGAGAATCCTCTGGTGATTCCTGAAAGACTGAAAAATTTGGGATTGGATGACTGCTTTGAATCCATTTTTGATATGCGTATTGGTCATATTCGCAGTGGAGATGACAATGAAGGAGAAACGCTCGGTATGGATGAGGTGCTGGCGCTGATAGAGCAGGAGCCGGATTCCTCCGTGAAGTCTGATCTTTTGGGCGAGTACAACAATCTTAACAATCCTTACGTCATTTCCCTCTCGGGTTATAATCAGCTTTTGGCTGCAGCAGGCGAGCCGCCAATCACACTGAACAATAACCAGGCGGCCGTTTATGGCTACGATTCCTTTACCAACAAAGTAAAAGCGGAAATTATAAACCGTGTGCTCTCCCAGAGGCCAGAAGCAGTCATCAACGGCAAACGCTTACAGCTAACAGGTACCATACAGACCAGAAATCCTGTAACGGATCGATCTATTACGTTTTACTTTGCCCTAATCGTTCCGGACGAGGTCTTTGACCGATTGGCAGACAAATCGTATACCCATTATTGGAATGCAGTATTATCTCACCAGTTCGTGCAGGAAAACGGGCTAATGCAGGCCATTCAACAGGTAAATCAAAAGCTGGATACAACAGGTATCGACTATGAAAGCTATCTGCAGAGTATGGGACGGCAGCTTTTTTATCAGGTCTCTTCCAGCTATCTCACGCTGTACCTTGCGGTTATTTTCCTTGTCATAGCCAATACAGTCATTGGAATGCAATTCTTAACACAGCAGCGCAAGACCGGACGACGTTACCAAACACTGGTGCGGCTTGGCAGCCATTATGAGGCACTCTGCCTTTCCGCAAAGCACCAAATCCAATGGTTCTTTGCATTACCTGCGGTGGTTGCAGCAGTAGGAAGCCTGTTCGGCGTTCGGGCTTTATTCTCCGGGTTTTTGTCGCCGGATATGGCGGAAAGCATTCCGGGGCTCTATCGCATCGCTTTTGTGATACTTTTTCTGCTTTGTGTGGTAGAATATGGGTATATGCTGGTCGTGACGCGAGCAAGTTCAAAATATATTTTGACACAGATGGAAGCGAATCGGGAAGAATAAAGAAAGGAGGGAGCTGCCATTAAGAAAATTGTTATTGTGGAAGATGATCCATTTATGCGGGAGGAACTGTGTGAAATTTTTGAGAAGGATGGGTATCTGGTTGGTTGCATTGCGGAATTTGACCATGTAGTGGACGAAATTATACAGGCGACTCCCAGCCTTGTCTTACTTGACATTAATCTACCCGGAATCAGCGGCTTTGATATTTGCCGGGAGCTGAAGCGTAAAGCGATGTTGCCTGTCTTGGTGCTAACCTCTCGCGATCAAATGAAAGATGAACTCCATGCACTGAGTTTAGGGGCAGACGAGTACTTGATGAAACCATGTCGGAAAGAACGCCTACTTGCCCGTGCCGCTAACCTGCTCCGACGATATGAGGGGCGCAGCCAGTTGCGCCCCGGTATGGACTTTTTATTGGATAGCCAGACCTATACGCTGTATATTCACGATCAATCCGTGGTGCTTCCACAGAATCAGGGCAGATTGCTGGAAGCCTTTTTAGCTCACCCTGATGAGATTGTGACAAAAGAAACACTTTGTATGGCGCTATGGGGAACAACAGAGTTTATTGATGAAAATGCTCTGCAGGTGAATTTGACCCGGCTGAAAAAGACGATGAGAGAGCTGGCAATGATGCAGCAGATTGAGACAGTGCGCGGACTTGGCTATCGGCTGATAGCAAAGGAGGAGATCCATGAAGAATGATTTTATGCGCTCCCTAAAAAAACATATTGTCTGGTTTCTGCTCCTTATGGGGCTCAATCTTCTATACGCTCTGGCACTGTGGCTTTCGGAAAGCGAAGCCTTTCTACGGCTTTGGCTTGTGATTGCGCTCGGTTCTTTGTTGATATTTTTAACGGCACTATTTTTTGCTTACTATGTGGACAAACAACGAGAAACTGCTTTCCTAGAGTTCCTCAATCATCCGGATGAAACGACTGAAAACAAAATGCTGCGCCTTGTCAGTAGGCAGGATGGTACGTTTGTCCAGCATGTTGGAGCGCTGCTTCGGGAAAATGAACAGGCTAATCAGGTTTTGATGATACAAGTGAATGACTATGAGGAATATGTGGAATCTTGGGCACACGAGATCAAAACTCCACTTTCTCTTTTGACCTTTCTTCTGGACAATCGCAGGGATGACTTGCCACCTGTCGTCTATCAACGACTCGACTATATACGTTCGCAAATGCAGGGATTAGTTGAACAGATGCTCTACTATGCAAGGCTCAAGGGAAAACAAAAAGATTACCTGTTTGAATCGCTGTCCCTTACAGAATGTTGTGAGGAAGCGTTGGAGAATTTTCAACCTTTGCTCGATGAGAAAAAATTTCAAGTAATAAAAGTATTACCACCGCTTTATGTCCTTTCCGACTACCGGGGACTGCTGTTTATCATTAACCAAATACTTAGTAATGCTATCAAATATACGAAAAGCACAGGAATACCGGAACTGTATCTAACGGCGGCACAAAATGAGCGAGAGGTTATACTTCACATCCGGGACAATGGGATTGGCATACAGCCGTGGGATTTACCATTTTTGTTTGAAAAGGGGTTTACCGGTGATACCGGTAAAGACAGAAAAAAGGCAACTGGTATGGGACTGTATCTCGCAAATGAAATGGCAAAAAATTTAAAGATTGAACTGGATATTCAATCAAAGCCGCAAAAGGGTACTGAAATCATTATTCCTTTCCCAATTATTGATGCATAATGCGACCTTGTGAGAGTTTTGAACGAAAAATTCAAGACCTTCATTTTTCATAGATGCATCTTGTCTGCATCTTATGCACCCTCGCTTTTTAACAAGAAAGCGGGGTGGGAAGATTTAACCGCCAGTGAGGTTTTGGAATATGAGGATGAAATTCTCGCTCTCATTCAGAAAGAGAGGCTCCCCAACGAGGGTGACCGTGGCCTCGCCGTTTACCTTGATGGTGATCTCAGCCGAAAGGTATATAGCATCAATCCCTTAGTGGAGGAATGGAATGGCGAGCTATGGGGAGTTACCGAGGTACAAGCTCACTGGGAGCTTTCTCCCTCTGAGCTTGTGGAGCTTACCGACTGGCTGTCCGGGCAATTTTCAGACGGCTGGGGCGAGGGCAAGGGAAAACTGGTAAAAGATGTTTTTACTCCACATTATCAGAATTACTACAGCAGTTTTGGGAAAACACCGCCTACAGATGACCAAGAACCTATACCCATCGAGTTCTTGTGTATCGAGAATTTTAGATTTAAGATTTATATCGGCACCCGTAAAGTATTAAATGATAATGAGAAAATAAATTTCAAAATGCCTTAATTCATGTGTTTTCAGAACAGGGTATCGGCGCGAAAACTGCATTAGGTTGTGGCAGAGGGATTGGTGGATAATATGTCAGCATCTATTTTGACCTAATGACACATAAGGAGCAGCCAAGGTTATTTAAGGCTATTATCAATAAAGCAGCATTAGAAT
>CALLQM010000030.1 GCA_938014855.1 uncultured Clostridia bacterium
GGCGGAGAGAGTGGGATTCGAACCCACGGCTCTTACGAGTCACTGGTTTTCAAGACCAGCTCCTTAAACCGCTCGGACATCTCTCCATAAGCTGTTATACAGTTAATAGTTAGCAAAAAACAACAAGTTCAATGCTTGAACAGTATAGCATAACACAACATAAAATGCAAGGATAATTTTTTAAATATATATGTAATTATGCATATTAAAAATATTGAAAACGCATTACCATATTGTATGTAAGGTAAATTTAAACATCAATTTACGAAAAGATTATGCATAAACGTAAAACAACACTCATTATTTGTTGAGCTGTTCAATATTATCAATACAATCAATTCTTAGAATTTGAGTTTTTACGTTATTCTTTTTATCGGTGTATGTAAACTTAATCCATTCATCATCAACGTCTAAAACTGTACAAATAATATCAGTGTCTATATCAAATATTGAATCTCCATTTGTAGTAATTTTGCAAGTTTTTCCGACTAATTCATGTATAATTTTCGACATCGTATTCTCTCCTTTTTGCTTTCTTTCAAGATTTTTAACTTTGCTTTCAAGTTTTTTGACCTTTCCAGGATATGATGAATAGAAAAGCATGATAATGAAAGATAACCAACCAACCCATTCCAAAATATTATCCTCCTGATATATAAATAATCTACCGACAAGTTTATCACAATTTCTTGAAAGAATAAACACAATTATAAAAACAGCAAAATAGGAATATGAATTATTTCAGCAAAGGATAGCCGGTATATCTTTGAAGGTTATTTTTTTATATAATAAACTTATTTAGAACTAATCTGTGTGGATATAATTAATGCAATCATTATAAACAGAAAAGTTAAAACCATAAAGTATTCAATGCGTAGCAATACGAGCCGATAATGAGATGCTATGCAAGATGAATCAAAATCCTACGCCCAAAGCCCAAAGCTTTTACGTTTGATAACTACTCAAAAGTTACTAAAGAAGCAAAAAATTAAGCACTCTCTATTATTTTTAATAGAGAGTGCTTAATTAATGGGGGAAAGAAAAACATAATATTATAGAATTCCAAATGTTGCAAATGCTTCAGTTGCACTCATTCCAGATTCAATGGCTTTGCGAACGGTTTTTTCACCGGTTGCTTTTTCCAAAGCTTTTCCAATAACGCAATCTACTAATTTTTGGGGAACCACTAATACTCCGTCGATATCTCCAAAAATAAGATCTCCAGGTTCTACCCAAACATCCCCTACCTCAATCGGACAACGGAAATTGGTAACCTGCGTGCGTACAGAAGAATCCTGTGCATACCGTCCTCGACTAAAAACAGGGAAATTTTGCTCCATTACTTGTGGTGAGTCACGATAATAGCCATTTACAACTGCTCCTGCCGCGCCACGCTTTTTTGCAGCAGCAGTTAATAATTCACCCCAATAAGCACAGCGCATATACCCACCGCTTGCCAAATAAATTTCTCCAGGCTGCAGCTGGTCCAAAGCCTCCGTCAAAAATCCAAAGGGCTTTTTCTGCGGACCATACACATCAATCATAAGTGCTGGCATGGCACGTCCTACCAATTTATCGTTCTCTCGAATCGGACGCAGCTCAGCAGGCAAAAATTGGTGATAATAGCCCATTTCATCTAAAATATCGCCCACTACGGGAGTGTACAAATCTCTTTTAATTATGTCAAATAGTTCTTTGTCATTCTTCCACATTATAATACTCCTTAACTCCAAATACGGTCATGTGCCCATTCGTTGTCCCATTCATTGGTGGGCAGCCATAAGCCGGGTCTTTTTGGATTCATGTGTTCTTTTAGTACCTCATCGTTCAAATCTTCAATTCCAAGACCCGGTTTGTCTGATAAGGTAAGAAAACCATTTTTAATCTGAGGCTTATCGCCAATCACAATATCCGGCCACCAAGGCACATCGTTGGAGTGAAACTCCATAGCTACAAAATTATCTCCTAAACTTGCACTTACATGTGCGGCAGCCATGCAGCCTACCGGTGTCTCTGCCATGTGAATAACAGATGCTATGCCATATTCCTCAGCTGTGTTTACAATATTTTTAGTTTCCATGATACCGCCTGCTGTCAACACGTCGGGGTGAATAATGGATACTGCCTGGTTTTCAAATAACGGCATAAAGTTTTTCCTTAAATAGATGTCTTCACCTGTGCACATCGGGACATTACAAGCTTCTTTCAATTGTTTCCATTGTGCTGTATAGAACCACGGGACGCAGTCTTCCATCCAAGCAATATTATATTTTTCTAATCGTTTGCCCAATTTTATACAGCTGGAAAGATCTACATGTCCAATGTGATCAATTGCAAGCGGAATACTATATCCGATGACTTCGCGAACCTCTTTAACATAGTTTTCTAAGTAGTCTAATCCTTTTTCAGTGATAGAAACAAACGTAAATGGATGCGGTACACTCATAAATTCCGCAAAGCTTTTATTCGTAATTCCAAATGACAGCTCCTGCTGACTAAACGAACGCATTTGATCGACATATCCCAACGGAGCGCAGATAGCATCCTCTATATCAATAAGCAGGTCAATGCCCAAATCCATTTTTATGATGGTATACCCTTTATCCATTCTTTTACGTAACGCCATACCCATATCTTTGCCGGTGTGTTTTCCGGATACATCGGTATCGCAGTAAATTCGAATTTTATCACGGCATTTCCCGCCCAGCATTTGATATACCGGTACTCCATATGCTTTTCCTGCTATATCCCATAGAGCAACTTCTATGCCGCTGACGCCGCCGCCTTGTCGAGCGTGTCCTCCAAACTGTTTGAGTTTATGAAAAATCTTATTGATATTACAAGGATTTTCTCCAATCAATAAACGTTTTAGCTGAAGCGCATAGAACTTATTTGAAAAATCGCGCACTTCGCCAAACCCCGTAATCCCTTGGTTTGTCATGATCTTGATTAGAGTGCAATCCATGGGAGCACCGACGATATCAGTAAAACGTATATCGGTAATTCGGAGTTGTGAAGGTGCACCGTAAGTTGAAACATTTAAATCCATAATTGTATTAACTCCTTTGATTAAGAAAATAGATTAGGCAGGAACATTGCAACGCCGGGAATAAGCGCAACCATTAATAAGACTGCAATTATTATCGCCATATAAGGAAAGACTGCTTTAAAGGACTTTTCAATTGATAGATTTCCGATTGATGATGCCAAAAGCAAGCATAGTCCATACGGAGGCGTTACCAAGCCAATTGATACTGTAATAACCACGACAAGTCCTAATGTTACACTATCAATTCCATAGCTTAAGGCAGTTGGAAGAATAACCGGTACAAATAAAATCATTGCCGGAACGGCATCCATAAACGTTCCAAGAAATAGGAACAAAGCGATAACAAACAGCATAAACACCCATCTATGTGCGATATATGTTGAAAAGAAGTTTTCAGCAAATCTTGCAATTTGATAATAACCCATTAATTCACATAATGCACTTGCAGCTGCCAAAGAAAACAAGGACAGCGAAGATAGTTTTATGTTTCATGCAGCAAATCTTTGATATCCGAAAGTTTGATTGTTTTATAATAGAAAAAGCTGATTGCAAACGCATATATTGCGGCAAATGCTGCGGCTTCAGTAGGGGTGTACCAGCCGGTAACGATGCCTCCAATAATAATAACTGGTGTTAACAGAGCCGGGGCAGCATCTTTAAACAATTTCCAAATTTCTTTTACAGTTGCTTTTGAGTAGCAAGGATAATCGTATTTTATTGATAAAACATATACCACAGCCATCATGCCCAGACCAATGAGGATTCCCGGTAACATACCAGACATAAAGAGTGCTGCTACCGATGCATTCGTAAGACCTGCGTAAATAATCATCGGAATACTCGGAGGAATAATACTGCCAATTGTTGAAGAAACTGCTGTAACTGCTATGGAACTTTCTTTACTATATCCGGAATCAATCATCTGGGGGATCAGTATTTTGCCGATTCCGGCTGTATCTGCAGTAGATGAACCGGATACACCGCCAAAAATCATGGAAACCAAAATATTAGCGTGAGCAAGTCCACCTTTAATGTGTCCTACCAATGCAATTGAAAAATCAATTAGCATTTTAGAAATTTTGCCGCGGTTCATAATATTGGCGGCAAGAATAAATAACGGCACCGCCAGCATAACAAATGAGTTTAAT
>CALLQM010000031.1 GCA_938014855.1 uncultured Clostridia bacterium
ATGATGAAATCGTGAAAGATTACGGACAGCTGCCAGGCTCTTGGAGTTCGCTGGCTCCGATTATCGTTCCAATTGTGCTGATGGCTTTAGGCTCCATCGCTTCCATAGCAAATTGGCAAGGCGGACTTTACAGCATCAGCAAATTTTTAGGAACTCCGATTATCGCGCTTGCAGTTGGTACTCTGTTTGGTGTTTTCCTTTTATCCGCTACAAAAAAACTGGATAAATTCTATGATTTAACAAACGAAACACTCAAAACCGTCGGCCCAATCCTGTTTGTTACGGCGGCAGGCGGCGTTTTAGGAAAAGTGATTTCCGTTTCCGGTTTGGTCACTTATATTACCGAAAATTCCACCATGCTGGAAGCCATCGGAATCTTTTTCCCATTCATCCTTGCAGCAGTCCTCAAATCTGCGCAGGGTTCTTCCACGGTTGCGATTACCACAACAGCCGGTATTCTTGCTCCTTTGATGGACGTTTTGGGGCTTGCTTCTCCTGCAATGTCTGCCCTTACCGTTATGGCAATCGGCGCTGGAGCAATGACCGTTTCGCATGCAAACGACTCCTATTTCTGGGTTGTCACCAACTTTGGACAAATGACCCCTCAGCAGGGCTATAAAACGCAGACAATGGTCACTTTGATTGAAGGTCTCTGTTCAATGGCAGGTATCTTTATACTCTCCCTGTTTATTCGATAGAGTCAATCGCTAACAACGATTTTTCGGATGGGACGGCGGTTTGCCGTCCCATCTGTTGTATACAGACAAAAAGGAGCATGAAAATTTATGAAGAAAGTATTGCTGATCCCCGATTCTTTTAAAGGAACGATGAGTTCCGCAGAAATCTGCTCGATTATGGAAGAGCGTATTCATACGTATTATCCGTCCGCCGAAGTGATTTCCATCCCGGTTGCAGACGGCGGAGAGGGAAGCGTTGACTCGTTCTTATCCGCAATGAACGGGGAAAAGGTGTGGGTCACCGTAAAAGGACCTTATATGGAAGACATGCAGGCATTCTATGGTTTGGTTGACAATGGCGAAACCGCAGTCATCGAAATGGCGGCATGTGCGGGACTTCCTTTAGTCGGGGACAATCTGCACGCAGAAAAAACCACCACGTACGGAGTCGGACAGCTGATGGAAGACGCGGTCAAACGCGGCTGTAAAAAGCTGATTGTCGGGCTTGGCGGTAGTGCAACCAACGATTTGGGTGCCGGTGCGGCGGCGGCTCTCGGGATTCGGTTTTTGGATGCAGACGCAAGCTCTTTTGTTCCGGTCGGCGAATCCCTCTCCAAAATCCATAAAATTGATGCCAGCGGTCTTTTGCCGGAACTCAAACAAGTGGAAATCATTACGATGTGCGACATCGATAACCCCCTATATGGTAAAAATGGCGCAGCATATGTATTCGCTCCGCAAAAAGGTGCAGACCCGGCAATGGTCAAATATTTGGACGGACAGCTGCGTTCCGCGGCAGAGATCATCCGCGATCAACTCGGCGCGGATATCGCACAGCTCCCAGGTGCGGGTGCGGCCGGCGGTATGGGCGGCGGCATGGTTGCATTTTTCGGTTCCCGCCTGCAGATGGGCATCGAAACCGTACTGGATACGGTCGAATTCGATGATCTGCTCAAACATGCTGACATGGTCATCAGCGGTGAAGGAAAGATCGATTTTCAGAGCCTGCGCGGAAAAGTCGTCATCGGTGTGGCGCGCCGTACGAAAAAGCAGAATGTCCCGCTCGTTGCGGTCGTGGGGGACATCGGCGACAACATTGAAGGCGCTTACGACGAGGGCGTTTCCGCAATCTTCAGCATCAACCGTGTAGCGGTTCCATTTTCGGAAGCCAAACAGCGCAGTCAAAGCGATATGAAGCTCACCATCGACAACCTCATGCGCTTCCTCACAACTTTAAAAAAATAGAGAAAAGCCCCCGCATAAACGTTTCATTTATGCGGGGGCTTTTTATGCTTTCGGCCTTATTCTTCGGTTACTTGCCTTATCGGGGGCAGTTTCTCCAAAATTTTGGAAATTTCGCCGCAGGTCATCTCTTTTTGCGGTTCAAACTTTCCGTCATTCAGCGCAAAAATACCGTTATCCACTAAAGTCTGCACGATATTTTGTTTTTCGCACTGTTCCAAATCCGCAATCGGGGTTTTTTGGTCTTTGGAACGGAACTCATACAGAATATAGATTGCCTTTGCCAGCATCTCGCGGGTCACCGGAGCATCGGGACGGAAATTCTGCTGATCGCCGTCCGCCTCCCAATCGACCGCACCGGAAATTGCCGCTGTTTCGATATAGTCAAAATCATCGTCCTGCCAAGACACATCATCAAACAATCCGTAAACATGGCCGGTGTGTGCTTGCGTATAATATTTGGACGAAGAGGGCACATAGATTGGAAGATGCGCGGTACGCACCAACAGGTTCGCAAGATCGCGTTTGGTCGCAGGATCCTGCGTTTTGTAGTCCTCAATACTGTCCATCAAAGCGGGATACAAGTAGCGTGCCAATTCCCGTACGCCCTTATCAAACCGGAACGTAGGGGAGGAAATGAGCTTTTCATTGATAACATAAACACGCCCGTCTTGCACTGCCTTAATCGTATCGAATCCCGGACGAATCAAGATGGAATGCAGGTTCCCGCCCGCATTCATCGCGCCGCGCTGGGACACATACACATCGATATTGTCTGCGTGCTCCAATACCTTTTCCACCCCGTACGAGGCAATGGAACTGCCTTCGCTGACCGGTTTGGCATCCGATGCAATGTTTGTTCCACCCGCCATGGTAATGGCAAGTCCGGGCATCGAATCGGGCGTAACCGTACGCAGATTGACTTCGGTCGACTCAAAAAATACCGTTTGCTGATCGTCTGCATCCGCGGTCGCCTGCTTGATTGCCTGTAAATCCGCATGGAACTGCGTCAATTTTTCTTCGGCGGCGGTTTCGGTTCCGGTCAGCATGGCGAGCTTTTTAATATAATTATCAAAATCATCGAACGATTCCGGATAAAGAGAAACCACTGTAACGCCCGCCTGCTCAAGCGCCTGCACAAAATCGGGCACTTTGTGCGCGATAAACGGCCGAATCAGCACACAATCCGGCTCGGCGGCAATCACGTTTTCAGGGTCTGCCCGGTAATCAAAACGCTCCAAAAAAGCCGCTTCGGGCGGATAAATCGAGGTCGAATGCGCACCGATGAGCTGATCGCCCGCGCCTAGTGAATAAAGATTCTCGGTATGCGCGGAATACAGCGAAATGATCCGTTCGCAGGGTTTTTTGAGCGCAATCTGCCGCCCATCGTCATCGGTAAATGAGATGGCGGTATTTTCCGCAGTAATCGGAGCGGAAGCCGCCGCCTGCGGCTGTTTAGCGGCTTGACAGCCGCCAAACGATCCGATCAGTACTGTGGCGCTTAATAGAATCGAAAGTAATCGTTTCATGATTATTCCTCAGTTTCGCTATTCATGGCTTGGGCAGCATGAGCGACATAAAGGTCGCGGATGCTCGAATATTCTCCGAGTCCTTTCAGCACACACTCTACCTCAAAGCCTTCCGATTTAAATGCGGTTTTCCAGGAGCCTTCCTCGTCTCCTGCCATATCGTTGGTGGCATGATCGCCCGCCACAACCATCA
>CALLQM010000032.1 GCA_938014855.1 uncultured Clostridia bacterium
CACCAAAAAATAACGACAACAATTAGCGCGAAATAAATAGTATCTAGGAAAATTTCACAAAATATTAACAAAAATCTGTGAAAACTGATTGTGATTTATAAAATATGTGTTATACTATAGGTACACATCAATCTTGATGTTTTTTTGTGTTTTTGCGGTTTTCATGTATGGAATGATCGCCAACAGTTCACACTTTAGAAGGATGGATTTGTAAAAATGATAGAACAGCTTGTAAACATCGACCGCATGGAACATGCGCTGGCTCTGTTTGGCAGTTTTGATGAAAATGTGCGTTTGATTGAACAACAATATAATGTAACGGTTACATGTCGAGATACGGAAATTAAGGTATTTGGTGATGAGGAAGGTGTTTCCAATGCCGTAAGAACAATATCCGGTTTGCTTTCTCTCATCAATAAAGGGGAAACGATTAGTGAACAAAATGTTCGCTATGTGATGGCGATGGTGCAGGAAGGCTCCGAAGATAAGGTTGCCGCACTTTCAAATGACGTTATTTGTATTACAACATCTGGAAAACCGATTAAAGCCAAAACGCTTGGACAAAAAAAATATATCCAGGCAATCCGAGAAAATACGATCTCATTCGGAATAGGTCCTGCCGGAACCGGCAAGCCCTATCTTGCCGTTGCAATGGCAGTGCGTGCGTTTCGAGCACATGAGGTCAATCGCATCATTCTTACAAGACCTGCTGTAGAAGCCGGAGAAAAGCTGGGATTTTTACCGGGCGATCTGCAAAACAAGGTCGATCCTTATTTGCGTCCTCTTTATGATGCATTGTTTGATATGTTAGGCAGTGAGAATTTTGCCAAGTATGTGGAAAGGCAGAATATTGAGGTCGCTCCGCTTGCCTATATGAGAGGCAGAACGTTGGACGACAGTTTTATCATTTTAGATGAAGCGCAGAACACAACACATGAGCAGATGAAAATGTTTCTAACCCGGCTTGGCTTTAATTCTAAGGCAATTATTACCGGTGATGTTACACAAATCGACTTGCCGGATCCAAAACGTTCGGGTTTATTGGAAGCGGAAAGAGTACTTAAAAATGTGGAAGATATTGGAATTATCCGCTTTTCGGAAAAAGATGTGGTGCGCCACCGATTAGTACAGGAAATCATCAAGGCTTATGAAAAATATTATAATAATAGTCCCAAACATTAAAGAGGACTTTTAGCCAAAATCACAGGAGGTAAACCATAGATGGCAGAAAGTGTAAAAGTCTTAATTACAAATCGACAGAAAGAAGTGAAAATACCAAGCGGTATACGCCTTCTCATTAGGAGGTGCTGCCATGCTGTTCTGATAGAAGAAAATTTCAATGACAGCGCTGAAGTAAGCGTTAGCTTTGTCACCAACGAGCAGATTCGGCAGCTTAATGCGGAATTCCGCAAAAAGGACATGCCCACCGATGTATTGTCTTTTCCTTTGGGAGAAGATGGTGTGTATGACCGCAATATGGAAACCGGTGCAATGATGCTGGGTGATATCGTCATTTCTGTTGAAAAAGCGGTGGAGCAAGCCAAAATTTACGGCCACTCGCTTCAGCGGGAAATTGGTTTTTTGACCGTACATTCCATGCTGCATTTGCTGGGGTACGATCATGAACTTGGTGGAATCGAACAAGTCCATATGCGTGAGAAAGAAGAAAGCGTCCTGACCAGTTTAGGGCTTCGCCGGGATGCCAGTTATGTGATGGATGTGGAATGAAAAAGAAACTGCGCGGATTTTTAAGTAGCTTCCGCTGGGCAGGGCATGGTGTTCTGTTTTGTATACGTAATGAGCGGAATTTTCGAATCCATTTGATTGCCGCATTTTATGTTGTGCTGCTTGCTTCTCTATTGGAACTGGATGGCATGCACATTGCGGTTCTTTCCTTAACCATAGGAAATGTTTTGGTCATGGAACTGCTCAATACTGCTGTGGAAGCATTGGTTGACCTTGTGTCCCCAAATAAACATCCGCTTGCTAAAGTGGCCAAAGATGCAGCGGCTGGCGCTGTCTTGATTTCTGCAATCGTCAGTGTTGCTGTAGGAGTTTCGTTGCTGTGGCAGCCTGAAAAATTAAGGATTCTATTCAGCATTTTGCTTGCTTCGCCGATATTGTTGATTTTACTGGCCGCTTCGGCAGTCTTTTCGTTATGGTTTATTTTTGGATTGGAAAAATAGTGTTTGTTAAATACTGATAAAAATTAAGGAGAACATATGAATTTACAATCCCCGGACTACCGTACCAAGTCCGCATTTATTGCGATTGTGGGACGTCCAAATGTAGGTAAATCCAGCTTGCTTAATGCTATGCTTGGAGAAAAAATTGCAATTGTATCCAACAAACCTCAAACAACAAGAACTCGAATCATGGGTGTACGAACGGACGATGATACTCAGCTTGTGTTTATTGATACACCTGGACTGCACAAACCGCGTACCAAATTATCAAACTATATGGTAAAACAGGTGAGCGATAGTGTTGCAGATGTTGATGCGGCTATTCTTGTGGTAGAACCTGTGGGTGAAATTCATAAAGCGGAACAGCAGTTGATCGCTTCGTTTCGTTCACAGCATATCCCTGCAATTCTTGCAATCAATAAAATTGATACGTTGGATGCAAAAGAAAAACTCATGTCACAGATATTGATGTATACAAAAGCGTTTGATTTTGATGCGGTAGTTCCGATATCCGCTTTAAAAGGCGATGGAATTGAAGATGTTTTAGGGGAATTGCAAAAATTTGCGGAACCGTCTCCATTCTTCTTTGAACCTGATACGCTGACAGATCAGCCTGAACGTGTAATTGTAGCAGAAATTGTTCGAGAAAAACTACTCCGTTCTCTTTACGATGAAATCCCTCATGGAACAGCTGTTGCAGTTGAAAGAATGAAGGAACGGGAAGGGCAGGATATTGTTGATATTGAAGTGCAGATCTTTTGTGAACGTGAATCGCATAAGGGCATGATTATTGGAAAAGGCGGGGAAATGCTCAAAAAAATCGGAACCCAGTCCCGCCAAGATATCGAACGTTTTCTAAACTGTAAAGTCAATTTAAAATGTTGGGTGAAAGTACGGGAAGATTGGCGCAATCGAGAAAATATTATAAAATCATTTGGCTATACTTGAGAAGTTAAAGTTAAAAATAGAAAAATCCGCAGGCATAAAACATGCCTGCGGATTTTTTTAAACTATGTTTAGTAAAGCCGAAGTCCATTTTTTTTCTGACTGCGCAGGGAGTTCGCTTCTTCCACTTTTTCGCAGTAGACTGCATATTGATTTTTGCCATGATTTTTTGCGTAATAGAGCGCAATATCTGCTTTGTCAAAAAGTTCGGGGAAGTTATCTGCATGTTTTGGATAAAAAGCAATGCCTACACTCACCGTCATTTTATAGTCCACTTTGGTTTCCGCAAAGCAATGCTGAAAAATTTCCGTGATTTTGTGAACCTTTTTATGAACCATAAATTCATCTGGTATATGCTCCAAAAAGACGATGAATTCATCACCGCCGATTCGGCCGACAATATCTGTGCTTCGAAATAGGGATTTGATTGCATTTGCAATTTCTTTCAAAGCAGTATCTCCGTAAAGATGCCCTAAAGTATCGTTTACTTGTTTAAAATTATCAATATCAATGACAATCAGTGCGGCAGGGGATTTGTTCTGTTCGATATATGTGCGAATACAGCTTTCCGTAATCCCCTTGTTATATAATCCAGTCAATGAATCTTTCTGTGCATATTCCTTTACCGTCTGAAAAGTTCGCTTTTGCGTATCGATATCGGAAAGAATTCCAACCGCTTTATACGCTTTCCCATCTTTATCTAAAATTGCGGTGGCAGTAATTGAACACCATAAATAACTGCCATCTATTTTTTTAATGCGAAATTCACCGCTGACATATTTTTTTCCGTTTATTAATTGCCGGCAAATCTTACGAAATGCATCTCGATCGCTTTTTGGAATGTTATTGCTTTGAATTGCGCATTCCGGAAAATCGCAGGACGAGGGTTCATAACCAAATTTTTTTAAGAAATTTTTTGAAAAATAAACGGTTTGCTCAATTATATTCCATTCAAAAATGGAATCTTGTGTTTGATTTAAAATAATATCGTAAAGCCGCTGATTTACCAAAAGATTTTCTTGTGCTTGTTTAAATGGAGTGATATCAGCAAATGTATTATAAATACTTTTTTCGCCAATTGCATCATTCGATACTTTTGAATTTAACCAAATCCATTTTACTGATCCGCCCGCACAAATGATACGGTATTCATCCGCTAAAACGGAACCGTAAGAAAGCAAAAAGCAGTGATTTTTTTTAATTTTTTCATGATCATCCGGATGGATTAAATGCAGAACTTGATTATGAAAAAGCGCTTTAAATTCCTGCTTTGTATATCCAATAAAATAGTAAAATCCTTTACTGGCATAATGGACTGTCATTTTATCGTCATTTTTACAGCAAATGATACCACCAGGCAGTGTATTGTAAAGAACAGATAGTTCTTCCTTAAGCCTTTGAAGATTTTGCCGATTTTTTTGCTGGCACAATAACATCGCAAGAATGACCAAGATCAAAACACTGGCACTAATCAGCATGAAATAAACAGAACTGCGCAGAAAATGAACGGAGCGAAATGGAATCGTTTGAATTGGCGTGATAAAAAATAGATACCAATCATTTATACCAATTGGTATGAAATTTATAACCGTTTTCTTGTAATTTAGATTACAAAGCAAACTTCCGCTTTTTCCTTCCTGCATTTTTGAACTGATTATCGTTGAATTAGACCCGTTTTTTGACAAAAAGGTGAAAGCATTTTGGAAAGAATCCTCTTGAAAAAGCTGTAATGCATCTCCGTTACATCGAATGATACGAATTTCATTATTAAACGGGTAAAAACTATTTCGGAGCATAGCATGTAAGTCATCAGCAGAATAGTATCCAATAACCGACCCGATGATTTTTCCTTGACTATCAATTGGTGCAACCACTGAAATCCAATCCGTTGTCTCATCGAAACAAGAATTGGCCGATAAAAGAACTTGATGGTTTTTAATTTGGTTTAATAATTTCTTTTCATCATCATTTGCATTCCGCATACTGTTTGCGTTATAAATTTTTCCGGAATGGTCAGCAATTGAAAGATTGGAAAAGTGAGATCCCTGCATTTTTTCAATTAACTGATCGGTTATTTTGCTATTATTAATGGTTTTATAGTTTTTTCCGGTCCATTCAGCAGCATATTGTAATCGATTGATATCACTTTCCAATCGATCACAAAAAACATCGGTTCCGTATTGTGTAGCACCGTCCAAGAACTGGACAATATCATTGGTAATGACATTGTCCAGTTTCCAAATAAATAGGATGGCCGCAGCGATCACGCAGGCCAAAACCGCTAGAATTGCCGCGATATTTCGCAAAACCTTGTTTTCTTTTTTCATCTGTGACACACACCCAATAAAGTAGATAAAAGCTACGTAAATTCGATTTATAATAATTATTAACCTGTTGAATATGGTAACGGTGAGTCATATGAAATAAATTATAACTTAATCATATCATGATTAATCATAAATGTACATAAATATTTAACATATCCGGATATTAGTTGTTAATTATGTAAAATATCGTGTCTGTATTTTAGAGATTCGTATGAAAAGTAGCGGCATTTTCCTTGACGTTTTTTATAGAAAATGTTACTATATTTCTAAGAAAATCAGATTTTTTCATTTGTCAAGTGATGAAATTATGGAATTTCTGAAATACTTTCCCTGCGATAAATGTTTGGTTTCCGGAAAATATAA
>CALLQM010000033.1 GCA_938014855.1 uncultured Clostridia bacterium
GAGTTCAGACGTGTGCTCTTCCGATGTGTAGGAGGCTGTGACGGAGCCGCTCCCGGAAGAAGTTATTATACCGATTTTGTTAAGCAGACACCACCGGACACCATTGTCCTGACGCTTGCATGCGGCAAATATCGGTTTAACGACCTCGACTTGGGTCAAATCGGCGGACTCCCCAGAATCATGGATATGGGTCAGTGCAACGATGCTTACAGCGCTATTAAAGTAGCGATGGCATTGGCGGATGCATTTGGCTGTTCGGTCAATGAACTTCCGCTCTCAATGGTACTTTCCTGGTACGAACAAAAAGCGGTTTGCATTCTGCTGACGCTCCTGCATCTTGGCATCAAAAATATCTATCTCGGACCAACGCTCCCTGCATTTCTTTCCCCAAACGTGCTGAATTTCTTGGTTGAAAACTATCAAATTTCTCCAATCAGCACCCCGGAAGAAGATCTTAAAAAAATCCTTGGCTAATAAGTATTTTCCCGCCCAAGCATGAACTGTATTTCATGCTTGGGTTTTTTATTGCCTTTTCGATTTATTATGCTATAATAATCCATAGTTTTCGCAAAAGGAGTGTAAATATGGATTCCCCAACTTTTACAATTGAGACAACTATGGAGCCCCAAGATTACCGAACTTTTTTATTTATTGCAACATTTTTAAGAAACCCCTTAACAATTCCGATAATTGCAGGAATTGCATGTTTGGGAGCGTGTCTTTTTGCATGGAGCAACAATTCTTTTGCGGTTGTTCCCATTCTTTCAATGTGGATTTTCATGTTTGTAATTGCAATTGGGGTCATATGTTTCAAGGTAGAACGGAAAAACAAACAGCGCATCCGTACAGATAAAACAGGTACATTCGGCAGTAAAAGCATTTTGAAGTTTTTTGATGACCGAATTGTGATGGAAACTCCGAGTCTGCAGGGAACATGCACCTTGTATTACAATCAGTTCTTTCAATTATTGGAAAGCAAAGATTATCTGATCTTTTATCTCAATAAAAATCAGGCATCTTTAATACGTAAAAAAGATCTTTCGAATCCAAATGAATTTCTCCCTTTTATTACAAAGAAATTTGAAAATAAATATAAACGCCTCTTTTCTTTTAAATAGTATGAAAGCTATGAATAGCAATTATATCGCATCTTATATCCTTGCTTGTCCAATCGAATTGCATCATACATAGCGAATATATAAACCCATATAACCAAAAAACCGAACGTGTTGCGTTCGGTTTTTTGATATTGTAACCTTACATCAAATGGTTCATCTGCCGATTTCGAACAACTTGAACGCCGCGTTCTGGATAATTCGTAATTAAAACATCTGTACCAATTTGATATAGACGGGTCATCTCCTGCTCGGTATTTGGTGTCCAAGCCTGCGCCTTAAGTCCAGATGCATGCAGATTGTCAACCGTCGCTTGATTTAAAAATGCACTGTAAACATTTACAGACGATGCCCCGAATCTTATTGCATATTCTTCAATTCCTGCGGGCAGCGATTCCACCAACAAGCCAACATTTGCCGTGGGTAAAATCTGTTTGACACGCCGGAGAGTGTCATGATGAAACGAAGAATACCAAACCCTGTATTGTAAGCCATACTGATGAACAAGGTCTATTACCTTTTTTTCAATCCCATCGTAGCTTATTTTTCCGGTTTTAAATTCAATATTGGTAAACAGCCTGGTTCTGCGAACAAATGAAAGATATTGCCGAAGTGACGGGATGGTCACAAACGGAATATCGGTTCCAAATTTAAAGCGTGCATCCAACTGCTGAAGCTGTGCAAGTGTAAAGTCTTTTACAAATCCGGAACCGTTTGTCGTACGGTCCACTTTTTCGTCATGAATAATGACTACTTCGCCATCTTTCGACAATTGTACGTCCAGTTCAATGCCTGCACATCCCGTTTGGGCGGCAGCACGAAAAGCAGCCATTGTATTTTCCGGGTAATAACCGCTGTATCCCCTATGGGCAAAAATTGATGTCAATTCAGTCATCTCCTTGTTGGTCCGCCGATGTTGCGTTGTAATAATATGGTATCATTTTATTATACGGCGGAATCAAAAGATTGATTCTGTATGAAGATTTACAGCCTGCACACAAACAAGAGGAGCGCATTTGCGCTCCTCTTGTTCCTATATTTAAATACTATGCCTGTGCACGACAATATCCCTGTCCGTTGCCCTGGCCATTACCCTGGCCATTTCCAAGTTTTGCACCAGCGCCTTGGCCGCCGCCATTACCTGCACCGAATCCCATGCCTTGACCTTGGCCTATGCCGCATGCACCTCTGCCACTTCCGCTGCCATCACAGTTTGCTTGATTGTTTTCGATTGCTTCCATGATTTCATCGGCACGTTCCTGTGTGATGCGACCTTCTGCAACTCGATCATTCAGCAATGCTTTTTTGTTTTCCAGCATTTCGGATTTGAACTCCTCTAGTTTATCCGCTTCCGTTGCAAGAGTGCCATACGTTTTGTCGGAATCTACACGCTGAGCAGTAACCGTCTCAACTGTTTTTCCAGTCAGCCCTGCAACAATTTCTGCAGGAGATTTGTAGTCAGAGGCGGCAAACGCTGTAACAGCCATTGCGCTCAATGTCAAAACTGCCGCACCTACGATTGTAAATTTCTTTAGTTGTTTCATAAAAGTACGCTCCTTTTTTTAAGTTTTAAACAAATGATTTTGTTTGATCTAATCGTACCGTAGGAATGTGGCAAAAATGTGACTTTCTTTTTCTAATTTTGTGCCAAAAAGGAGCAGTCGAGCCATCCTTTTGTCACAGGTCGTATTTATAATATGGTATAATCAAGAAAAAGACGTTCAAGCTACACACGAACACATAAAACCAAATTCGACCATGCAGAGGGGTGACACAATGCCAACCATTCTGATTGCAGACGATAACAAACAAATTACATCTATTTTAGAAGAATACGTCAAAAAAGAGGGTTTTACGCCAAAAATCGCACTGGATGGACAGCAGGCAATCGACCTATTCTGGCAAATCCAGCCCGATGTGGTACTGCTTGATGTTATGATGCCGAATAAGGACGGATTCCAAGTCTGCCGGGAAATCCGCAAACACTCCAACACGCCTGTCATCATGATTACCGCACGTGGTGAAGATTTTGAAAAAATCATGGGACTTGATATTGGAGCTGACGATTACATTGTAAAACCGTTTTCACCGGGTGAAGTCATGGCAAGAATTCGCGCTATTTTAAGAAGAATTACAAAAATAGAGGAACAAAAGAAACAGCTCTATTCGGAACATGGACTCACCATTAATCTTGATGATTATACCGTGTCGATTAACGGACACAGCGTTGCCCTGACAAAAAAAGAACTGGAAATTTTATGGACGCTTGCAACCAACAACAATAAAGTATTTTCCCGCGATAACCTGCTCAACAGCCTTTGGGGATATGATTATTTTGGGGACAGCCGAACGGTCGATTCCCATATCAAACGGCTGCGAGCCAAATTAGATGAATATGAGCATGAAAATTGGGAGATCAAAACGATATGGGGTGTCGGCTATAAATTTGAGGTAAAAGCAGATGAAAAATAAAATTGCTGTTCGACTTATGCTGTATTTTTCCTCGGCATTGTTGTTGTTTTCGCTTGTCATCGGCGGTGTATTCATGACTATGTTGAAACAACACACCATCCAAGTAACCAAAGATGATTAAGAAAAGCGAGCCGTAACGATTGCACAAACGCTGTCAGAATATATGAGCGGAACAAAAACCGGACCGGGCAATAATGGGATGATGCATGGCGGACAAGCCGGGTACGGTGTCTATCTGCGGCTGATCGATGAAATTGCAATGACCGATGTATGGATTGTTGACGAAAATTTACAGTTGATCACAGCCGGTCACATGTCACAGCCTGCTTACCTTTATGCAGACCTTCCTCCCGATGCGGAATCGGTTGTAAAAGAAGTATTTTCCGGAACTACAACATTCAGCGAAGGATTCAGCGATCTAATCAATACGCCGACACTCACAATAGGCACCCCGATCAAACTAAATGATATGGTAGTCGGCGCACTGCTTCTTCACTCCCCGGTAGAAGGAATGCAGGAAGCGGCCGGACAAGGATTCCAAATCTTGATTGTCAGCATTGTGACGGCGCTTTTGCTGGCAATGCTCCTATCGGCACTGCTTGCCCTATCCTTTACCAAACCTTTAAAAAAGATGCAAAAATCCGCAATGCGGCTTGCAGATGGTGATTATACCGCTAAAACCGAAGTAAAACAACAAGATGAAATCGGAGAACTTGCAGGTGCAATTGATGTTTTGAGCGAGCGTCTCGATCTTGCAAAACGGGAAAGCGACCGTCTTGACCAGCTCCGCCGTGATTTTGTGGCAAATATTTCGCATGAACTGCGCACACCCGTTACCGTCATCCGCGGCTCACTGGAAGCCCTTTGCGATGAAGTCGTAACCGAGCCGGAACAAGTAAAACATTATCACCGTCAAATGCTGATGGAAAGTTTGTTTTTACAGCGGCTTGTGACTGATCTGCTTGATCTGTCAAGACTGCAAAATACGGATTTCGCAATTGAAATGCATCCGCTCAACCTTTGCGATGTGGTAAACGATGCCGTCAGAAGCGCGGGACAGATGGCATTAAAAAAAGAAGTTACGATTCAGCTGGAACAAAACGAACCTATTGTTACTGTTCAGGGAGACTATGGACGCCTGCGTCAAATGCTGATGATTATTTTGGATAATGCAATCAAATTTTCCCCATATGGCGATACCGTAACCGTTTCGCTAAAAGATCGAACCGTTAAAATCTGCGATCATGGTGCAGGGATTTCTCCGGATGATCTGCCGCATATTTTTGATCGTTTTTATAAAACAAAGTCGCAAGAAAATAAAACCGGTTCCGGGCTTGGACTTGCAATTGCAAATCAAATCGCTCAACGACACGGTATCAAAATTTCTGTCCAAAGTAAGCTTCATGAGGAAACTTGCTTTACCTTTGCGTTTTAAAGAATTGAAGCAAAGCCAATAAAAAGCCGAAAGTTTTTAACTTTCGGCTTTTCTTTTTTAAATCTATCCGATACATTCCAGCTTCTCATTTTTTACCACTTTTACACCAAGTTCAGGATAATTGGTAATCAACACATCGACGCCATTTTGGTAAAGGCAAGTCAATTCTTCCTCCGAATTAGGCGTCCATGCCTGCGCTTTTATTCCATAAGCATGCAGTTCATCCGTTATTTTCTTCGTGAGAAATGCACTGCAGGCATTGACCGATGTCGCCTCAAGTTTTGCGGCGTATTCCCCGATTCCAATAATCCAGCAGTCAATCAGCAAACCGACATTGGCTGTCGACAAAATCTGTTTAATGCGCTGAATGGTGTAATGATTAAATGAAGAATACCAAACTCTGTCCAGCAAATCATATTCCTTTACAAGGTCAATTACTTTTTGTTCAATTCCGTCATATTCAAATCGTCCGGTTTTCAGTTCAATATTGGTCAAAAGGTTTGTTGTACGGATAAACGCAAAATATTCTCGCAGGCTTGGAATCGTGACATATGGAGTCTCTGTTCCAAACTTATGCCGAGCATCCAGCTTTTGCAGTTGAGCAAGCGTATGATCTTTTACAAACCCTGTACCGTTCGTGGTACGCTCCAGTTTTTCATCATGAATAATGACAACTTCCCCATCCTTAGATAGCTGCACATCCAGTTCAATACCTGTGCATTCTGTCTGTGCAGCGGCACGAAAAGCAGTCATCGTATTTTCTGGGTAATATCCGCTGTAACCTCTGTGCGCAAAAATTGATGTCATGTCAGTCAGCTCCTTGTAATTTTTCAGCCGACGGTACAGCAGTAGAACCGCGCACCACCAAACGGCTTTGATATTCTACTCTGGTAATACTGTCCGCTCCGAAAGCAGGTTTTTCGTTCATCTTGTCTAAGAGGAGCCGAAACGCCGCCTGCCCGCGGCTGGCAATCGAATGATCAACGCTGGTTAGCGCGACCGGTGCGAGATGTGACGGAAAAATATTATCAAATCCGCAGACGCTGTAGTCTTGCGGAATCGAATATCCGGCATCAATTAATGCATCCATCACTCCGTAGGCAACCATATCGTTGATCGCAACAAACGCCGTAATTTTTTTATTAGATAAGCAGGTTTTTGTTAGTTCAAACCCCACATCGTGTTCGAGGTCTATTTGCGCAAGTTCTTCATCAGGGGTCACACTGCGCATACGAACCGTAATCGTCCCATTCGGGCATCGATCCGCAAAGGTTTCGCGCAATCCTTCCAACCTGCGAACTCGGGCAGAATGGTCTTCATTCAAAGGTGTGGAAATATATGCAATATGGCGGTGTCCAAGAGAAATCAAGTGTTCCGCAACCAAAACGCCGGACTGAAAATTGTTAACGTCTGCCGTTGCAAGATCCAGATCATTGTTGCGGTCGCCAACGGCAACCACCGGAACGGTTTTGCTCAGCTTTTCTGCAAGATCCGTAAGCTGCGGTACCATAGCAAAAATCACGCCCGCTACATGATACGAATGAACCGAGTTGATGATACGCTTTTCCGCGTTCGTATCCCAGTAGGTCGTCATAAGCACAGTAGTATAACCGCCTGCATGCGTTGCTTGTTCAATTCCCTGGATCAGTGTCGTATAATATGGATTTGCAATTGATGGGCATATCACAAGGATCATACGCCCATCCCCCTGCGGAATCACACGATTTCGTTTGGTATATCCAAGCCGACAAGCTGCTTGCTGTACCTCTCGGACGGTATCCGGAGAAAAGCGTGCATTGTTTTTACCGCTTAATATCATTGATACCGTTGAAGAAGATACGCCTACAGCGGCCGCGATATCGGCCAATGTTGCACCTTTTTTCAATCTTGGCACTCCCTTCCGCTTGTTGACCGCCATTAATTTAATAAATTTCAATTACTATTTTAACATATTTTTTCAGATATTCAATCCATTACGATTGTAAAAGTAAACAAATATTACATCATTATTGCGCATATTAAACAAAAATAAATTTGTACATTGAAAAATATTGACAACATTATTACCTAATGATAGCATAGAGACGTAGTAAATGTTTGTAATTCATTAAAATTACTTACACATTTTCAACGAATTAAAACAAAATGTCAAATCAACAAAGGAGGATCTATCATGAAAAAAATCACTGCGCTTGCTTTGGCTTTGCTTATGTTTGTTACGGTTCTTTCCGGATGTGCATCTTCCGCCTCTCCCGAATCCAGCGAAACAGAATCAAAAACTGCTGAATCGGCACAACCCGCAGAATCCGAAGAACCGGCAGAACCAGCCGATGACTATAAGCTGGTGCTTAAGCTAAGCCACGTCTTTTCTCCGGATGAGCAGCTTTATAAATCCATGGAAATGGTTGCAGAACGTATTTATGACAAAACCGATGGTGCAATTGAAATCCAGTGCTACGGTCAAGGCCAGTTGGCTACCTATAAAGATGGGCTGGAGCAGGTTGCAAACGGTGCAAACTTTATTTCAGTGGAAGATCCTTCCTACCTTGCCGACTATGTGCCCGATTTCAAAGCACTGGTCGGACCGATGCTGTATGATACCTATGACGAATATGTCCAAATGCTACAGACCGATCTTGTCAAGGATATGATTGCAAAAGCAGAAGAGAAAGGCATTAAGGTTCTAGGTTTGGATTACATCTTCGGTTTCCGTAATCTCATTACAAATAAAGTCATCACGACTCCCGACGAATTAAAGGGCTTAAAACTACGTGTTCCGGGCAGTAACTTGTTTATCGACACCATCAATGCGATGGGAGCTACCGCAACCGGTCTGCCGTTTGCTGAAACACTTTCCGGTGTGGCTCAGGGCGTTGTTGACGGACTGGAAGGTTCCGAATTTACAAATCACGGCACAAAATGTTATGAATACTGCAAAAACGTTGCAATGACCAAACATTTTCTAGGAACCTGCGGCGTCTATATTTCTACCGATGTTTGGAACAGCATCCCGGAAAAATACCAAAAAATCATTGCCGAAGAATATACCTACGGTGGAAAAGAAATGACCCAGCTGATTACCGAAGCATACGAACAAACCTATGAGGAATTGGAAGGCTTCGGCGTTAAGTTTAATGACGTGGACATGGATGCATTCCGTGCCGCAACCAAGGTTGTCTTTGATAATATGGAAGCGAACGACGGCTGTACACCGGGCATTTATGATGCTCTGCAGGCTGAACTTACAAAGATGCGCGGCTAATATCCGACGTAAAACGTATTTGCCTTTGCGTTGCGGCGCAAAGGCAAACTTTTCTTTATGCTTTCGACGTCCTTGCTTTTAGAATTGGAGTGAAAATCTTGAAAAAAGTGTTCAAATTTATCCTAACAAATTTGGAAGAACTACTGGCATCAGGCTTTCTGATTGTCACAACAACTCTAGTAATCATTAATGTTTTTCTGCGCTATGTAATGAATTCCGGTTTAATTTGGACTGAAGAAGTGGCCACCGGATGTTTTGTATGGAGTGTTTTTTTGGGTGCCGCCGCATGTTATAAACGAAAAGCTCATATAGGGGTTGACATCATTGTGAATGCTCTGTCCGATAAACCACGCTGGTTCATTAACGTCCTGGTCGATCTCATTTTAGTAGCTATTAATGGTATGATTGTCGGGCTTTCAATTAAATATCTTTCGGCTTCCTATACCAAAGTGACACCCGTACTCGGAATCTCATCAGCATGGATCAGCACTACTATTTTAGTTAGTTTTGCATTAATGACCATTTATTCCTTAATCTTTCTTGTACAAGAAATCCGTACATGTGGTAAAACGATGGCACCAGCAGTAAAGGAGGGTAAGTGACCATGCTTGCATTTCTTCCAATCATCCTTGCATTTCTTCTTTATTTTTCCGGAATTCCGATTGCATACGCACTTTTCGGGTCTGCAATTACATACTTCACCTTTATCGATAATACCTCCCCTATTTTCTTAATGCTTCAAAAGTTCATTACCAGCACACAGTCTTTCCCCCTGCTCGCAATCCCATTCTTTATCATGGCGGGGGCAATTATGAACTATTCTGGTATTAGTGAAAAACTGATGAAGTTTGCCGATGTTGTAACCGGGCATATGTCTGGTGGACTTGCGCAGGCAAATGTTCTGCTCAGCACGCTGATGGGAGGCGTTTCCGGCTCTGCCAATGCGGATGCGGCTATGGAGTGCAAAATGCTGGTTCCGGAAATGGAAAAACAGGGCTATGACCCTGCATTTTCTGCCGCAGTTACAGCGGCATCTTCGGCAATCACCCCAATTATCCCTCCGGGTATTAACCTCATCGTATATGCGCTGATTGCAAACGTCTCTGTTTCAAAAATGTTTATGGGCGGCTATCTGCCCGGCGTTATGATTGCCATTGCGCTTATGATAACGGTCTCCTTAATTTCAAAAAAACGTGGCTATAAGCCTACCCGAACCAAACGAGCAACCTTTAAAGAAGTCATGGTACAGCTTTGGGATTCTATATGGGCACTGCTGTTTCCGTTTGGTATTATTTTAGGTCTGCGTTTTGGTGTTTTTACCCCGTCGGAAGCGGGCGCTGTAGCGGTTGTTTACTGTTTGATAATTGGAATTTTTGTGTATAAAAATCTAAAACCAAAACACATTTGGCCAATTTTAAAGGAAACCGTGTACGGAACCAGTTCCGTTGTTCTCATTATTGTGGCCGCTTCGTTCTTTGGCTATTATATGAACTGGGAACGAATTCCTCAGCTTATAACAGGTTCCATGCTTGACCTAACACAAAACAAATATCTGATGCTGGCCTTTATTAATATTCTCCTGCTTATTATGGGCATGTTTTTGGAAGGCGGCGCGGCGCTCATTATTTTAGCTCCTCTGCTGGTACCCGTTGTCACACAATTAGGGGTTGATCCCGTACATTTCGGTATCATTTGTATTGTCAACATCATGATTGGCGGCATTACCCCGCCGTTTGGTTCAATGATGTTCACCTGCTGTTCTATTACAGGTACTCCTTTATCAAAATTTATTAAGGAATCTGTCCCATTCATTCTGACTTTAATAATTACTTTACTGATTGTTACCTATTTTGAATCATTCGTCCTGTTCCTGCCAAACCTGTAATATCGGCAAAAGAAACAAAAGCCCTCTGCCACAGTTGTGGCAGAGGGCTTTTGTTAAGGAAATTTTTATTTTACAAAGATAATTTAAAAATCAACTTAAAAATTTATATTCATGCTTGTAACGGGAAGAATTTTATAGAATAGCTAATTTATAATTTGTATATTATTTTCACATTCATTATGAGGTGTTTTAATGGATTCCATTGTATTTATAGATTTTACAAAAAATTACGGAAATTTTACAGCGGTTGATCACATCAATCTAAATGTTCAAAGCGGGACGATTACAGGATTCATCGGAAAAAATGGTGCTGGGAAAAGCACGACCCTGCGTGCCATGGTGAATATTTTATCTCCAACGTATGGAAAAATTTTAATTAATGGACTTGATTCTGTAAAAAAGCAAAGGAAATCAAACATTTTCTAAGTTATATGCCAAGTGATGCCGCATTTTATGAGAATGTTACGGCTTGTGCTTGTGTTTTGTCTCTGCGCAAAATTTAACGGCATCGATTTTCATAGAGCCCTTAACCTGGCAGAATACTTTGAACTAAATATCCACAAAAAAATCTCTGCGCTCAGCCTTGGAAATCGAAAAAAAGTTTCCATCATTCAAGCATTTATGAAAGACAGCAAACTATTTGTTATGGACGAACCAACCAGCGGACTTGATCCATTTATGCAGGAAAAATTTTTTCATCATCTATTGGAGCGCAAAAAACAAGGCGCAACCTTTTTCTTGTCAAGTCACAATCTTGGTGAAATCGAAAAATACTGTGATCAAGCAGTTATTATCAAGAGCGGAAAAATTGTAGATCAAATTGATATAAAATCAGCCCAAATCAAGAAGAAGCAGATTGTATCCTATGTAACAGCAGATGGGGTTTCTCGCAAATTCACCTATGATGGCCAGGTAAATGATCTAATTGCAAAACTTGCCGATTTGGATTTAAAAAGTGTAGAAATTAAATCTGCGTCCATTGAAGAAGATTTTACCAGATATTATGAAAATGATCGAAAGGATGAAGATGCTTCCAATGCGTAATTTTCAACTAATAAATTCACTGCGTCTTTGTAAGTTTGATTTAAAAATCAATTTAAAAACAATCATCGGTTGGTGTATTGCAATGTTTTCGGTTATGTTTTTATATATGATTTTGTTCCCCTCCATTCAGGAAATCGCAAAAGCAAAAATGGAAGCCATGCCAAGAGAACTGCTACAATTTGTCGGTATGGAAAACTTTTCTGATATGAGTAACTTTGTATCTTATTATGGAATTATATTTAATCTAGCTTTAATTGCAATTAGCATTTTTGCCGTAACCTTTAGCTCAAACCTGCTTTACAGAGAAGAAAAATCCAAAACCATCGAGTTTCTTTATTCATTGGAGACCAGCAGATTAGAAATTTATATTGCTAAGCTAATCACTGCCTTTATTGGTGTTTTTGTTGTCCGTTGTTCTACGATGTTTGCGGCACTGCTCTGCGGGTTCATTAACGGCGGTGAAACGTTTTCAGCCATGAAGATATTTACAATAACAGCGATTTCTGGATTCACATCGTTCTTTTTTATGGCAGTCGGCTCTGCTCTAAGCGCCGTTTCTGCAAGAATCGGTGCTCCTGTGACCGGAAGTATGGTCGTAATCTTTAGCTATATGCTGGGGTATCTCGGCAAGCTATTGGAAGAAAATGCTGCGTGGCTAAAATATCTTAGCCCTTTTGAGCTGTTTCAAGCCGAACATGCTCTGTCGCTTAACAACGAAATCATATTTGCCCTTATTTTCTATTTAATATTGATGGTCTTAATTTGTATTGTAGGAGCGCTGGTATACAAAAAGCGGGATTATGTGGTATAAGCACTTGATTGCGTTTTAACATTTACAGGAATCCTCATCAAGAACATCATACAAGCACCAATACAAGCACCAATACAAGCACCAATACAAAGCCCTCTGCCACTGTCGTGGCAGAGGGCTTTGTTTCGGAGAATCCCACTATAAAACCAGTCGAACTACACTTGTAAACAGGAAACAAACCAAAAATCCCATAATGGTTGGAACCAAAAAGGAAACTGCTGTCCATTTCCAACTTTGGGTTTCTTTTCGAATCGTGAGGCAGGTAGTCGAACAAGGCCAATGCATCAATGAAAACAGCATGGTGCTGACTGCTGTCACCCAAGTCCATCCATTGTCAACAAGAAGCTGTCGAAGCTGTGATAACGAATCAAGTTCAATTAGGCTGCCAGTTGCCATATAAGACATGATTATGATTGGAATTACAATTTCATTGGCGGGCAGACCTAATATAAACGCCAGCAAAATCACACCATCTAAGCCAATCAGTCGGGCAAACGGATCTAAAAATTCCGCACAGTGCGATAAAATTGTCGCATCGCCTACCGTAATATTTGCCATGGTCCAAATAATAAAACCAGCCGGAATTGCAACAACAATTGCTCTTCCTAAAACAAATAGAGTACGGTCAAAAATAGAGCGAACGATTACTTTTCCAATCTGCGGTCTGCGGTAAGGCGGCAGTTCCAGCGTAAACGATGACGGAACGCCTTTTAAAATGGTTTTGGAGAGCAATGAAGAAACAAAAAAGGTCATAATTACCCCGAGCACAATCACGCAGGTCAGTAAAATCGCAGACTGGATAGACTTAAACGTTCCGCCGGAAGTACCGACAAAAAACATCGTAAGAATCGCGATTAAGGTTGGAAATGCGCCACCATTCAAAAGGCAATTTTGCTCCATACAACATATAGATTGCTGATAATTTCCTATTTGCCGTAAAGATAAATATGTAAATTCTTCCCGTCCCAAACAATTTTTTTAACTAATGATTTAATGAAATAACGTTTTTCTTGCACCGTAAGTTCGTTAAAATGATTTTCTAAATGCGGTATCATTTGCGCAATCATATTAATTTGGATTTCCTGATTGGTTATATTTTGAAATCCACGTTTCAATTGTTTTTGTTCTTCTGATAGTCTTTTGATTTTTTGTTCTAACTCTGCAATTTTCATATTGGCTCTCTGCTTAAATACTTGTCCATAATCATTTTGAGCCAATGTGTTTATTATATTATCCATTTCATCCTTGCTTTTTTTTAATTGATTTTCCACCACAGTAATGGGGTTTTCTTTCGTTTGTGCTAAAAACTCTTTTTTCATGTCTTCCAGTAGCTTGTAAGTATGGGAATCGACATTTAAATACTGCATGAGAGATTCACAAATCAAATCGTCCGCTTTTTGTCCATCAATATTTTGGCTATTGCAAAGTTGAATACCGCCTCGCATTTTACGATTGCATATATAATCAAAAACTTCTTTGTGACTGCTTCGTGATTTCGCAAACATCCTTGCTCCGCAATTTTCACAATAAATAAGACCAGATAGCAAGGAATCGTTATGATGCATTTTTGCGGGTGTTTTTCCATCGGGCTTTCCTGCTTCGAGTATTTGCTGAACAGCTGTCCAGTCTTTTCCTGATACAATTCCTTTATGCTTTCCAATCGCGATAATCCAGCAATCAACAGGAAGACGCGGCGCATTTTTCTTTGAATAATCCCGCTTATTATAGGACAATAGTCCGAATCTATCCGAGCAGTCTTTTTCTTTAAAACAGACGTCAGCGTTTTGTTTTGTAAAGTAACGAAAAGCCTCCTTATCTGCAACACAATAGACTGGATTTTGCAGTATTTCTTTAATTCCCAGTAAGGAATAGAATCGATCATTTCTGGATTTCATATTGCGTTTTATCAGATATTTACTTACACCCGACACACTATGCAGTTCCAAAAACTTCTCAAACATTACGTTGACAACTGCAATTTCGGAAGGATTTTGTACCAATTTGCAGGACGCTTTTGCCTTTCCGTCGATCACCATTTCTTCCACTTTTCTGGAGGTGAAACCGGTTGGCGTCGTGCCGCCAAGCCAACGACCTGTACGCGCCAGCATCATCATATTATCTCGAACGCGTTCCGCAAGGGTTTCCCGTTCGAGCTGGGCAAATACAGACGCAATATACATCATTGCTTTTCCCATTGGTTTAGAGGTGTCAAACTCCTCTTTTACACACAAAAAAGAGATGTTCCGATCGTTTAAATCTTCAATCAAAGCGGAAAAAACACTAACACTTCTGCTTATGCGGTCAAGCCGGTAACATACAATATAATCAAATTGCTTTAACCTTATATCCTTAAGCATTTTTTGAAATTTTGGTCGATCCATGTTTTTACCGGAAAAACCCTCGTCTTCATATATCGTTATATCCGTATCTGATATCCCGCTAAACTTATTAAGTATATATTTTTTACATATCTCAATCTGATTTTCAATGCTTTCGCCTTTGCCAGTGTATACAGATTTACGGCTGTAGATGGCAAATTTCAATCATACTCCCTCCTTTTTATTAAAATGGTACTGATTATAGTCTATTCATAAATGCTGTGCAAGATACTCCTGTGTTCAAGCATTATGTTGTATATCGGTTCAAATCATAGCTTTGCTGTAAATACTGTAATTAGACTTATCACTTTTTATCCGCCATAGTAATAAAAACGGTTATCCATTGAATCATCAGAAAATTAAAAAGGCAGCCATCAGGCTGCCTTTTTAATTTATATTATTATTTGTCTTTATGCAATCACTAGCAAGAATACGCTGCTTTATTAAAAGCATCTATTATTGCACTAAAATTCAATTTGCTTGTAGAATCTAGCTGCAAATCCGGCAGATACTTTCCGGGTTTTACATGGATTCCCACCGCAAACATCCCTGCTTTTTTAATTGCTTCAATTCCTGCCTGCGCATCTTCAAATCCAATGCATAGCTCCGGCGAAACGCCAAGATGTTGGCTGCAGTCTAGAAATACTTCCGGGTCTGGCTTTGGATGTGTAATATAATCTGCATCGGCGATATAGTCAAAATAATCCGTTATCTTTAATCGTTCTAATACCGTGTGCGCATTGTGGCTTGCAGAAGCAACTGCCAGCTTGATTCCCGCTTGTATTGCATCCTCTAGGAAAGGCTTTACGCCCGGCAATAAATCCTTTTGCGTGATATTTTTAAGATATCGATTATAGAGCACATTCTTTTTTTCACAGCATCGTTTTCGTTGTTCCACCGTGAACTCATCCTGCACTTTGTTAATTTCCAGTATAATTTCAAAGGAGTCTTCACGGCTGACCCCCTTGAGCCGCTCATTATCCCGTTTATTAAACTGCAGCTCCAAATGGTCAGCAAGTTCTTTCCACGCAAGATAATGAAACTGAGCAGTATCGGTCAATACTCCATCCAAATCAAAAAGAAATGCTTTTGGATATCCATTATATGGCATCAAGATTCACCTCTAATCGGCCGTCTGCTAAAACTTTTTGGCCATTAACAGTCATCCGAACCGGATTGCCCTCCAGAAGCGTCAGTATGACGGAACCACGCTTTACCATAATTTTTACAAATGATCCGCGAAACCAAATCGAAAACGAATAACCCTGCCACTGTTTTGGTAATACTGGCGAAAGCAAAAGGTGGTTTTCCATATAGCGCAGACCTGCAAAACCATAAACCAGCATGAGATAGGCTCCGCCCATATTGGCTGTATGGATTCCATCTTTGGTATTGCCATGACGGTTTTGCAAATCGGTATTGATCGTATCACGATAATAGTCATACGCCTTTTCTACATTTCCGGTACGTGCATACATAATTCCAAAAATGCATTTCGACAAGGAAGAATCATGTGTCGTAATCTTTTCATAATACCGCAGACTATTTATAATCGTGCTCTCTTTCACGCCACTGCTAAAGAGAAAATGAGCCAAAACCGTATCCGCCTGTTTGCAAACTTGATGCCGATATAGATATAACGGATGATAATGAAGCAATAAAGGATAGTTTTCTTTTGGTGTTGCATCAAAATCCCACACCTTTTTATTGATAAAACTGTCATCCTGCAAATTGATATCTCGTTTTACATCATAGGGAAGCCGCATTGCATCCGCGGCATGGCGAAATTCGCATAATTCATCTTCCGTCACTCCAAGCCGGTTCAGCACATCAGAATATCCTCTCTGCCTTAACACACTGCATACCTCTACCGCACCGGAAAGATTATACTGTGCACATCGGTTTGTATAGTAGTTATTATTGACTAGACAAGTATATTCGTCGGGCCCGGTCATGCAATCAATGCAAAATTCATGATTTTGGTTGTAGTGCCCTGCATCCAGCCATAAACGAGCTGTTTCAATCAGCACTTCCGCTCCCTTATCCGCCATAAATTCGATGTCTCCGGTAAAATACCAATACTGTATAAACGAATGTGCCACATCGCCATTTATGTGATATTGCGCGGAACCGGACGGAAAATATCCGGAACATTCACTTCCGGAAATTGTGCGCCATGGATACAGCGCACCCTTTTTATGTCCCAATAAAGCCGCATGTTCCCGTGCTTTATTTAATATGCTGTACCGATATTCCAGCATAGCACGGGCAGTTTTCGGCTGTGTATGCAGAAAAAATGGAAAAATATAGATTTCGGTATCCCAAAAATAATGACCCTCGTAGCCTTCCCCCGACAAGCCTTTTGCTGCTACGTTGCCAGTTCCATCTGTGCTGGCACTTTGCAGTAATCCATACAGATTAAATGCAAGCGCATCGTTATCGCTTTCATTTCCAAAGATTACTGCCGCGTTTGCGCGCAACTTTGCCAGATACTCCTGCTGATTTTTAAAATAATAGTCTGCGCCATTTTTCATGGCCGTGCTAAGTACCGTATTAACTGTTTTTAATGGGTCACAATCACCGCGGCTGTCAGCAAATACGCAGTATTTGGTGACAGTCAGAGTCTCCCCCTGCTGTATATTTGCAGAGGTCTTTGTCTTAATTTCTGTGTTGCTGTTCGTGATCGTAAGCTTCGATTGAGGTTTTACGGTATGCCCAACCGCCGCCGCCATAGAAAGACCAGAACCAATAGCCGTACATACAACACAGCCGCCTGCATCTGTGCTGTCTACGCTTTCTATGCGTAAATGAGCTTCATCATCCGAAGCAACACGCGGATCATTTGGGTTACTATGATTTTTCACATCGGCATTGACCGTACTTTCCAATTCAATGTTCAGTTCTCCATTTACAGCAGTTACGCTGTATTTAAGAACAAAAAGCCTTTTTTCAAGAAAAGAAGTCAATCTTCGAATCTCAATGTCACAAATTTGATTTTGGTCATTTTTCCATCGAATAGCCCGTTTGGTTATCCCTAAATTAGTGTCCAGTTCCCGTTTATAGGTCATAACCGTTCCTTCTGATAAAGAAAACGCTTGCCCATTCACCCACATTTTCACCGTTTGGACATCCGGAAGATTAACAATTCTCTGCGCGGTTGTCGGAAACCCATACAAGGTTTCGGGATATTTTAAATCAACGGTATCGTAGAAGCCATTGATGTAACAGCCGCGCACACTTTGAGCCCCTTCGGGCGTTCCTTCCTCGAAACAGCCGCGTACGCCCAAATAACCGTTTGCATTATGAAATATTGTCTCCTCAACCGCCAGTTCACTCAAGTTTTGTTTCTCTTTTATTATTTTCATTCGATTCATCTATTCCTTTACTGCTCCGTTTACAACTCCAGACACAATCTGCCGCTGAAATAGCAGGACTATGATAAGCGTGGGAATAACCACAACCACTGTGGACGCCGTGATTTCTCCCCACAAAATGCTGAATTGCGTACGCAGAGCGTTAATTGCTACCGGCACGGTATGATACGCGGTATCCGAATTTAAGGTGTAGGTCAGAAGATACTCATTCCACGCAGCAATAAATGTCATAATTGCGGTGGTAAAAACGCCCGGTGCAGCCATTGGAAATACCACACTCCATAGCGTTCTCCATGTGCTGCATCCGTCAATCTGAGCGGCATTTTCTACCGAAATCGGTATTTTTTTAATATGAGCAACCATAATCCATACCGCACTAGGCAGTGTAATGGTGGAATACGCAAGCGCCACCCAGTAGCTGTTTAAAATATTTAGTTTATAAAACATATTAAATACAGGACCCACAATAATCATTTGCGGGAACATAGAAACTGCAAGCACCAGCGCCATCAGCAAATTTTTTCCCTTAAATGAACACCGAGCGATGACATAGGATGACATGGATGCTACCACCACGACGTACAGAGTAGTAAAAATGGAAACGATAAAGCTGTTTTTGACCGCCCGAAGAATTCCTTTTTCTATAATGACTGTCTGATAATTTTCAAATGTTGGGTTTACCGGAACAACTCGAAATGCGGTATCTCCGAATATTTCTGAACCCGGTTTTAGGGATGTTATGAAAATCCAAAAAAATGGGAACAGACTAATCAGTATAAAACAACCAACGATTACAGCAATGTAAGGCTTCAGTTTCGTCTTTTTCATTTCATCACACCCCCTAATCGTCCTGCATAACTTCGGCGCCAAGCACCTTAATGAAGAAAAATGCAATGACTGCTACGCAGACAAACATCGCTACTACAATGACCGACCCGTAGCCATAGTTGCTTTGGCTCATCATAACCTTATAGGCATAAATTGACAGCGTTTCCGTTGCTCCTCCGGGTCCGCCACCGGTCAAAATTGCAATCAGGTCGTATACTCGGAATGCATCCAGAGTTCGAAACAGCAGTGCAATCAAGATCGACGATTTCATCATAGGCATGGTAATGTTAAAGAAAGTATGTACCTTTCCAGAACCGTCGATAGCCGCGCTTTCGTAAAGCCCGGGATCAATGGACTGAAGTCCTGCCAGCAAAAGCAATGCCATATATGGCGTTGTCTTCCAAATATCTGCAATTATTGCCGAGACCATCGCACCGCTGGCTGACAACAGCATCTGCTGAGGTGATGC
>CALLQM010000034.1 GCA_938014855.1 uncultured Clostridia bacterium
ATATGAAATTACCATAGTTAAGTGAGTTCTTCAACCATTCAGTTATATTAGAACTTACCTATCGTCTGGTCACCGGGCTCTGAGTTGCCAGAAGGCTACAGCACTGGCTGCAGCAACGTTGAGAGAGTCCACATTATGGGACATAGGAATACACGCAGTGTAATCGCAGTCAGCAATCGTACAGGGTGCCAGTCCATTGCCTTCTGTACCCAGTACAATAGCAAGCTTCTCCTCTGCCATGAGCTGCGGATTATCTATGCTGACAGCGGTATCACTTAAAGCCATGGCAACGGTCTTAAAGCCCAGCTTGCGCAGACGTTTGATTCCCTGCTGCGGCCAATCTGATGGTTCGCTGCCAATGCGGGTCCATGGTACCTGTAAGATGGTGCCCATGCTGACCCTCACCGCACGTCGGCACAGTGGGTCAGAGCATGTGGGAGTAACCAGCACGGCATCGATGTTTAGGGCCGCAGCTGAGCGAAAAATAGCACCAACGTTGGTAGAATCAGCAATCCCTTCCAGTATAGCCACTCGACGTGCTCCGGCACACAAATCCTCAACGCCAGGCAACTGGGGACGATGCATAGCGCACAGCACGCCGCGGTTCAGCTGAAAGCCGACCAGTCCTGCCAGCAGATTGTTATTTGCAGTATAAACAGGGATATCTCCGCAGCGAATGATGATGTCGTTTGCCTGCCCGGCAATATGTTTGCGCTCCACCAAAAGCGAAATGGGTTTGCATCCAGCGTTCAGGGCAATCCGAATCACCTTTGGACTCTCCGCAATAAAGATACCTTTCTTCGGCTCCATCCGGTTTCGTAGTTGTGTTTCCGTCAGGCGGGCAAAGACATCCAAATTGGGTGATGAAAAATCACTTATCTCAATGATGTTTGACATAGTATCTCCTTAAACTCATATTTTACGTTTTTACTCCACTTCGCATAACTGTTATTGCTTATAATTTCTTTCCTCAAATTTAAAAGTATAGAAGATAATTGCAGCCAAATAATAGATAGGGGTGCTTTAATGAATGACCTTTTAAATTCTGTTACTTTTAAAAGCATAGTCGCGGCGCTTGTATTATTTATTCTCGCTAGAATTATGGGTAGTAAACAAATTTCACAACTTACTTTTTTTGATTATGTAGTAGGAATATCTATTTGACGTTCAGTTTGCTTTGCTTGAAACCAGTGGAAAAATTAGTGTCCTCAAAAAATCAAATAAACAGACTGTAACAAATTCAGATTTGGAATTACCTAGTGCTTACCAAGGCCTTTGTGCTAATATTATCGTAGATGGAAAGTTAATGACACAAAACATTTCTATGCTCAAAATTAATGAATCTTGGATTTTGAACGAATTAAAAAAGCGTAATATCTCTTCAATTAAAAATATTTTATTAGCTTGTTATGATACTAACGGTAATCTTTATATTGATCTAAAAAATAACGACCCAAAAGTATTTAATGTTTTAAATTAAAATAATAAAACTAACAAGTTTGTACTCTACGTTGTGTTAATAAACATTATGCAAAGTTTATAGGGTTCAAAGCCTTGTTTATATAATTAAAATATCATTTGATTAAATTCGACGCCTAACATCTTTAGCCTGTCCGGGAGCGTGAACTTCTTTCTACGCACCCGCATTTTTTGTTTTATTCTTCAGCTTGTATATTTCCGTCAAAAGAAATACAATAGAGCTTTGGAGGTGTTATGTAAATAAATGAAACGGATATTTTTGGTTGAGGATGATAAGGCAATTGCAAGAAACCTCGCGCTTTTGCTTCGCTCGGAGGGATTTACAGTTACCCACGCCCCTACGCGGGGTGACGCTCTTGCCGCGCTTGCTGAGAATAAATTTGACCTGGCACTAATAGATATTTCCCTGCCTGACGGAAATGGCTTTACGGTTTGCACGGAAATCAAAGAAACGCAAGATATTCCCGTCATCTTTTTGACAGCATCCGGCGATGAAGCAAGTGTTGTTACCGGACTGAACATGGGTGCGGATGACTATATTACCAAGCCTTTTCGTCCGCGTGAACTGATTGCACGAATCAGAACTGCCCTGCGAAAAAGCGGACGTTCTCCATCGGCTTTTGAAAACTGTGGGCTTTATGTCGATATGGCAAGCGGTATCGTGAAAAAGAACGGCAGCGAGGTTTTTCTTTCAGCCTTAGAATACCGCATGTTGTTGGTTTTTATTAACAACCCAAAAAGTATTATCACAAGAAACAGGCTGCTTGACGAATTGTGGGACGCGGCGGGTGAGTTTGTCAATGATAATACATTGACCGTGTACATCAAACGCTTGAGAGAAAAGATAGAAAACGACCCCGCAAGCCCGCAAATCATTCTGACCGTTCGCGGGATGGGATATCGATTGGGGGACGGGTATGCTTCGAAATAGAGAGTTTCGGCAGTTTGCCATTTTGTTCTCCTTAATAGCTGCCGCCGCTGTTACACTGGGATTTACAATCAATACGGCGGCTGGAATCCTTATCATTGTTTCTTCCGCCGCCTTTGGAACTGTGTTTTTTGCATTCACCAAAGCTAGATATAAAAGCATTGCGCATATTGCAGATCAAATCGATCTTGTGCTTCATAATGCTGACCATCTGTATATTAGTGAATCGGACGAAGGTGAACTTTCCATTCTGCACAGCGAGAGAACAAAAATGACGTTGCGTATCCGTGAACAAAACGCCGAGCTTAAAAAAGAGAAGGAATATCTTGCCGA
>CALLQM010000035.1 GCA_938014855.1 uncultured Clostridia bacterium
GCGCCCATTTCCTGCTGTGCCGGCTTTTTGACCGCATTCACTGCAGGACGTACAAACGGGCGCTTTCTTAATGTGCTAGTGCCGGACTCCATCGCCCGTGCTTTTAAAACGTTCGGGGTATGATTGTTGTCATACCCGCTAAATCCAACTTTTGTGTTGGTATTTCCATTTTTATCGGTGGTGATTGGAGCAATACCCAGCGATTGTTCCAGCTCACCCGTTGAGCGCCGCTGTTTGACTGCATATTCTTTATTTTTGTTTTTGCCCACATACATCGGGTCGCGAATGTTTTGTTCTAAGTTCTTTCGGATTTCATTGGCCACCATGTCCGCGCCTGCATAGACCGCTTTTTTGGATATTTCGGGTGCCTGTCGTCCCATCCTGTCCAGCATTTTTGCGTATTCGTCCAGCCCTTTAATAGTCATCTTAGCCAACCGCAAACACCACCTCCCATACCCATTCATAATGGATGTAGTTTGTATCATCCTCGTACTGGATGGAATTTAATTTCCACGCAAGATCGATACCGTTTAATGCCTGCTGGATGTTCCCAAAGTTCGGGTCGTTTTCTGTTTTAGTGAAATAATCTATTGTTCCGGTCAGTACCTGCATTGTTACATGATTGTCGCCGCGTCCCGCACCCGCCTGTCCATCCTCCGCCCACACGATGTAACGGTCCGGTTGTTTTGCCGCGAAATAATGACTGATTGGGACGCCAACCGCAAGCAGTGCATTTTTGATTTCATCCAGTGACTGCATAATCCTGTTCCACCCTTTCCAGTGTCAAATCCATCACAGGGATTTCCGCATCCTCCGGATACTGAATCTGCCGGATTGCATATTGTCTGCCGTCGTTTGGAATAGCGATATCCTGCGTGGAAACGTCCCGAATCTTCGGGCATCGAAGCACAAACGAAACGTGCACATTTGCCTGCAAGGCGCGGTAATAGCGGTCCAGCCCGACGGTTCGTTCTTTATAGTGCAGGGTGTGTTTGGGCATTAATTCATCCTTGGGCATCCCGCCGGGTTTCGAACAATCCGATACGCTGTAAATGCGCATGATGCCGTCGTTAAACGTCTGCCGTTTCTGTGAGATCATGCCGTGCCACCTCCCGCTGAATCTGCAAAGCTAAAAGTTCATGCAGGTAATTCCCTTGAAACTCGTCCATCGCGCCGGAACGGACATACCGCACATAATCCAGCAATAGTTCCAGCGGTTTGTCTTGCGCGGTGTAGTCGAGCGATTCCCCCGCGACCGCGTCCAGATACCGCATACCGCGCAGGGCGATTCCGGTCAGCTTTTTGTCCGTGTCCGGGTCATCCCACGTGATATCCAGATAGTTGCGGATGGCCTCCAATAGACCATCCGGCAGTTGTGTCAAGGCCATCCGTTACGCCCCCTTTACGCCTGTTCCTTGGTTGCAACTGTGCCTTTAACCGTCACTTCATGTACCGCAGGAGCGAGTTTGGAAATGTCCGCATAAAGAAACGCGTTGTTATCCAGCGGTTCGCCATGGCCATACAGTTTTACAAGATAGACGCGCTCGTCCTCCAAGAAGCGGTATTCGTCCGAATATTCGATTTTCCCGCTCTTAGCCGTTCCGATACCCATAAAGTAACGTTTAGGTAGACCAAAGATGGCTTTTCCCTCCGGCACATGCACCGACTGAACCGCCTTAGTTGGGAACGGAAATACGTTGTTGACATAAGTACCGTCTGCCGCGCGAATGGTGGTGGCGGGCATGATTTTTGTTAGGTAATCTTTCGGATTCACGACCAGAAGCACTTCGTTTACCACGCGTGTTTTGTCTTTTGCCTTCTCTGCCAATTTGGCAACGAGAGTACCGTATGAAACCGGGTCAAGGCTGGTGACCGATACGGTGTCTTTTTCCGGATATACTCCGTCGGTTACGGTAACACCCTCGCCAACCTGCCGATTCATTCCAAT
>CALLQM010000036.1 GCA_938014855.1 uncultured Clostridia bacterium
GGCAATCCCCCTATTTTTAAACTACTGCTATGAGTAGAAATTTCTTTATACTTCGTTATTATAGCATTATAAAAAAAAATTTCAATAACTTTTGTGGAATAATCTGTCAATTTTCACATAATTTTCATATAATTTTTATCAAGTAACATAAAATATCTACATTATACACAAATTTATCAAGTTGTGACCAACAAAATAGAATATTTGACAAAATTGCATTGAAAATTTGTTCCAATTATGCCGCCAATTGCTCACATTTTATTAAAAATATTGAGCAAAAAACCGAACATCATATCATATGATGTTCGGTTTTTCTTAAAGCTCGGACACTGTTATTTGATTGTTAATCATCGCCACAGAAATTTTACGAGGCGGATTGGTTCCCTCCACTAAACACGACGCAGTTCCAAATGCAGCAGCATATTGGAGCGATCGTTTCGGGTCATATTTAAAATCGTGAGCAATGATGAATCCTGCAAGCGAGGCATCGCCTGCACCACTTGAGGATTTGATTTCAGATAGGTCAGGCACGTCCGCTTTATATGTATCGGTTCCATTCGTGTAAATCATGCCATCCGCTCCGAAGCTAGCCAATACATGGCGGACACCGGCGTCAGCGACCTCAAGAACCGCTTCTTTAATTTCTTCAACGGATTCCAAACGGCGCTCCACCAACGCACATAATTCCTCATAATTGGGTTTGATTACCCAAGGTTTAATTTCAGCCACATCGCGCAATGTAACCGAGCGGGTATCCAGCGCAATGATGCCTCCACATTCCTTTATAAATGCACAAATATCACAAACGTCTTCATTTGTAACGCCTTCCGGCATGAGTCCTGCTACCACAACCAGTGTGGTCGGTTGAATTTCCTCTTTAAGAACTTTTTGCAGTTCTACAATTGTATGATGCTTGATTTTTGGACCATTTCGGACCAAACGTGTTTCTTTTCTGTCTGAAGTAACTATGCTTATATTTTCCCTCAAACGTCCTTTTGTGTAGATTACTCTTGTGGTAACATTTTCGTCTTTCAATCGTTCAAAATAGCGGCGACTGCCACCCCGCCCGGCAACAATCAGTGCTGTATTCGCAATTCCATAACATTGTAATACACGAGACACATCCACTGCCTTACCAGCGGCGTCATACAGCTCGCTTTCCACGACATTATTTTCGCCCTGCACAAATTCTTTGGTATAGCAGGTGACATCTGCAACAGGGTTCAGCGATAATGTAATAATCTTATCGAACATCATAAAATAGCCGACCTCCATTTTAACCCAGGATAACATACGAGACGGACGGCGTATGCCGTCCGCATTCGTTGTTAAAGTTCGGTTGGTTTCTCGTCTGTTTCGGGCACTTGAGTCTGCTCGGTATCCTCTGTTAACTGCTCAGTATCTTTCGATGGCTGCTCAGTTTCCGATTTATTCGGAATAGGTTCGCCTTTCATCATTGCAGCAAACTCATCTTCTTCCATCCGTTCATGTTCGAACAAGAAATGAGCAACTTGATGAAGCTGATCCATATGATCTGTCAAAATATCACGGCAGCGTTCATAAGCAGTATCAATGATTTCACGGATTTCAGCATCAATTTCTGCCGCAACATTTTCAGAATAACTGGGCGTACTGTTGAAATCACGGCCCAGAAATACTTCATTATCATCATGTCCGTAAACAATGGGTCCCAATTTTTCGGAAAAGCCGTATCTCATGATCATATTACGAGCGGTTTTTGTGGCACGTTCAATATCGTTAGAAGCCCCTGTGGAGATATCCTCAAGCACAAGTTTTTCCGCCATACGGCCGCCCAAGAGAGTCACAATATCTTCGTTCATTTCCCGCTTGGTTACATACGACTTATCTTCACCCGGCAGGGAAAGCGTATAACCGCCTGCCATGCCGCGAGGTACAATCGAAATTTGATGAACCGGATCTTGTGTCGGCAGATAATAGGTACACACCGCATGACCTGCTTCATGATAAGCGGTCAGTTTTTTATCTTTTTCCGTCACAACATGCGAGCGTTTCTCCGGTCCTGCAATAACCTTGATGGTCGCTTCCTCGATTTCCTTCATGGTAATCGCTTTCAAACCTTTTTTAGCGGACAATAGTGCCGCTTCATTACAAAGGTTTTCCAAATCAGCTCCAGTGAAACCGACGGTCGATGCCGCAATTGTTTTCAAGTTGACATCCGGGCCGATCGGTTTCGTGCGTGTATGCACGCGAAGGATTGCTTCACGTCCGCGTATGTCCGGATAACCCACTGCAATCTGTCGGTCAAAACGACCAGGACGCAGCAGTGCTGGGTCTAGGATATCACGGCGGTTGGTTGCAGCAATTACAATAACGCCGCTGTTGGTACCAAAGCCATCCATCTCAACAAGCAGCTGATTAAGCGTTTGTTCACGCTCATCATGACCGCCGCCCAATCCTGCACCGCGGTGACGTCCCACAGCGTCAATCTCATCAATAAAGATGATTGCCGGGGAATTTTTCTTAGCCTGTTCAAACAAATCACGAACTCTTGAAGCACCAACACCCACAAACATCTCAACAAAATCAGAACCTGAAATCGAAAAGAACGGTACGCCTGCTTCTCCCGCCACTGCTTTGGCTAATAATGTTTTACCGGTTCCCGGAGGTCCCATCAGCAAAACACCTTTCGGGATTCTAGCACCCAATGCATTAAATTTATTTGGATTTTTAAGAAATTCTACAATCTCGACGAGTTCTTCTTTTTCTTCTTCCGCGCCGGCAACATCCTGAAACGTTACTTTCGGCCCTTCTTCCGGAGCGCGAGGCTTTGCTTTTCCAAAGTTCATAACGCCGCCGGTTCCGCCGCCTCGTGCCTGCCGCATCATCAT
>CALLQM010000037.1 GCA_938014855.1 uncultured Clostridia bacterium
TTGGATTGAGAAATGCGACCAAAGAGGAAAGCATGCCGCCGATCAGAATGAGGGGCAGAAACATAAGCAAAAGAGCCATCAGGACGGCAGTTCCTAAGATGACTTTCTTTTTGTTGCTCTCCATGCCGGCTACCTGCCGCCGGCACTGCCGAACAGCTGATCCTCATATGAGAATTTTGAAATATTGATATTATATTTATCTGCCTGTCCCACTTTTAATAAGCACTGACCGCGCATGGCTGCAAAAATACTTTCCGCTTCACCATCGGTAAGCTGCAGGATTTTCTTGGTACGCTCGTACGCAAGATTTCCTGGGTTAAAGAGAAACTTGATGGAAGCCGAATTGATAATTGCGGATGAAATATAGCGAATCTTTTCATCATCCAAATCCACCAGCTGCTGGGTTGCCGTGCCAATGACGGAATCATATTTTCTAGCACGTTTAATAAAGTTGCGCAGATATTTTGCAATCGTGAGATTTTCACGGTTCATGAGCAGATACAGTTCATCGACGGTAAACAGCGTGAAATTCTGCTTTTTCATGATTTTATGCCAGATAAAGGTCATGACATTAAAAAGGAACGCCTGCGTACGTTCCTCCGAACCGGAAAGCAGTTCCTGAATGTTAAAGTTGATGAGTTTATCGTTGCAGAGATTGGTATGTCCATTAAATAATGGGCTGAGCGAACCGTCATACGCATCCCGGATGGCAAGGAGCAGATCCCGCAGCATGTCGTCTGAAATTTCCTTATAAAATCCGTACTTTTCCCGGTCTTCCAGCACATCATGGATGTACTGGTACAGGTCGGTAAAAATGGGGTAATCTTTGCTTGTAAGTTTGGATAAATCGGTAGTATGGTCAATGCCAAAGCGGATGTACATATCCTTGGTGAGCATCGTAAGCGCGGCTAACTGCATCCCATTAAGATACGGAAACAGAACCTTATAGAAATCCTTGAGCCAGCTTAAATGCTGGAAAAAGGATTGTTCCTGCTGTAGGGCTTCAATTTCATTGTCCAAATCATCCTCACTATCTGAATCCGTTTTCAGCCTGCGGATTTCAAACGGATTGATGCGGAACTTTCCGGATGCGCAGTTGATTACAGTGCCGCCCATATTGCGATAGAGGTCGTTATATTCCGCTTCTGCATCCAGTGTAAAGCAGGAAGTACCGCGAGCTATTTGCTGGCTGAGAATCTTTTTCATGAGAAACGATTTTCCGAAACCGGATTCGCCGGTAATAAAGAAATTGCCGTTCGTGATGTTTAAATCCCTCAGCCACAAGTCCAAAAACATGTAGCCACCGTCTTTTGTTTTGCCAAGCAGCATACCTTCAGGATCATTGCGGCTGGAATAGGAAAACGGGTACATACTTGCCAGCGTGTTGGACGGAATATTATTTGCCGCCATGGTAAGCAGGTCTTTTCCGATTGGGCTGACACCGATAAATCCCTCTTTCTGTTCGTAGATGAGCTGCTGTGCGGAAATATGGCTGGACGTCAGCGTCGCGACCACTTCATTGACCCGCTCCCTTAGTTCCTTTTCATCATCCGCATAGACTTCTATATAGATATTGACGTAGTAAAACCGCCCTTTTTCCTTAAGAAATCCGTCGTATGCTTTCCGGATGCTCTCCACATCAATGTCGGCGGCCATCTGCCGTGTTCCTTTTTTCTCATGCGACTGTGCAACGGCATTGTTGATTTGCTTATCCACCAGCATTGCGGTCTTTGCGGCGGTCATCGGCACAAGGTGCATGGAAAATGTTGTGTTTTTAATTTGCGTGACGTTGGTTAGAATAAAGTCTGTTTCAATCGTAGCCGGGAAATTCTTAACGAGAATTGTGCGCCGCAGAAAGCCGCTTTGTTCGATATGTTTTGGCTTTATGACCATCATTTCCGGAAGCAGACGCTGGGTCAGCTCACTTGAAAAAATACTTTCTTTACTTCTTAACTTTTTGGCTCTCATACTGCATTTGTACCTCCTGTTCAAATGTATAGATGTCGAATTCAATGAAACTGCGCAGCAGAAAATTGTTCATGACCGTAATGAGTTCACTGCGATCCGCCCGATGAAACCGAAATCCGGTTTCTGTAAGCAGATTTTCAAATAAGATCACCTGCTGTTGTTCTTTTGGCTTGATTACAAAATAATACGCACGCTGAATCCCACTGCTTGTGGATTCGATATCGGTAATTTCATTAAGAATTGCATCCGAAATCGCCGCATACCGTTCGGGAGTCTTTTTCCAAAATGCCTTGTTTTTGCTGAGATCTTCCGACTTATCCATAGCGAAAATTTGCAGAGGAACTTCCGTGCTATTGAGCAGTCCTTTAAATCCCTCAATTTTCATGCGGCGCTCTCCGGGATTTAAAATGGAGAGGTTCGGCGGAATAATGCGGAAAAAGTAAAAAGTTCCGGTTTTGCACCGGATAGAATCTTCCATAATCTGAAAGTTCAGCAGATCTGTTATTTTCATCTTCTTTTGCCACACTCCTGTAAGCTATATTTTTGATCCTTTTTAAAATAGCGCCAGCGCATGGCCAGCGCTTGTTTGACATTTCTGCCATCCGGCAGTGCTCTGCAGTGCAAAACCAGCAAAATTGCTGGCACCGCTAAAGCAATCGGGTATCCTTTAAACGCCAGCATAAATGCAAAGAACGCGACCACAAAAAAGAATAACAGCTCCGTTACCTTGAATCCGCCCAGCAGATAGCTGCGATTCAGTTTAGGCGGGATAAAATATACTTTTTTTCGTTCCATGATTGTCCTCCTTTTGGGTACAAAAAAAGCCGCATCTTTACAGATACGACTTGTTCTAACTGCACATTGTGCATTATTTTAAAATTTTCAGTTTGATGATTTCATCC
>CALLQM010000038.1 GCA_938014855.1 uncultured Clostridia bacterium
CCTTCCTCGTCTCCTGCCATATCGTTGGTGGCATGATCGCCCGCCACAACCATCAGCGGAGCAAGGATGACTTTTTTAGCGCCCAGCGCCTGTACGTTTTGGAGGGTGATGTCTAAATCCGGGTATCCTTCCACCGTTCCGACAAAGATGTTTTTGCTGCCGTTCTGGTTAAAATGATATGCCAGAGCCGCATAGGTGTTGTTGGCAAAATGCTCGGTGCCATGTCCCATTAAAACCAAAGCGGTGTCCTCGGGAGCGGCATATTCTTTCTGGATAGCCGCCACGACGTCGCGGTAATCCTGCGTGGAAGTCAGAAGCGGAGCGCCGAGGCGAAGCGTTTCAAAATGGTCGGCATAAGCCTGCACTTCCTCTTTCATGTCGTCATACTCCAAGCCGTTCATCACGTGGGTCGGCTGGCAGATCAGCGTACCGACGCCGTCGGCAACTAGACGGTCCATCGCCTCGGTGACGTTGTCGATTTCCAGACCGTCGCGCTCCTTGAGCTTATCGATGATGATCTGGCTGGTGAACGCGCGGCGCACTTCATAGTCGGGATACGCGTCGGTGATCGACTTTTCGACAGCGCCGATGGTGGCGTCTCTCGAATCGTTATAACTGGTTCCAAACGAAACAACCAGAATGACCTTTTTGTCCGGATCGCCTTTTTTTACGTCCTGTGCGTTTTCCTGTTTGGCCTCCTCGGAAACCACTTGGGACGATTCAGCCTCGGATGCCGGTGCGGCGGGTGCTGCTGTGTTTGCGCATGCGCAGAGAGCGCCGATGCAGAGTACCGATGTTAAGAAAACTTTTAACCACTTTTTCATTTTTTTCTCCTTTTTCTCCTTAATTATTAAGACTGCCGCGGATCAGAAATCCCTTTTCCGGGATCATTTCTGTCTCCACGCCAAAAATCTTTGCAAAAAATGCGGAATCCATCACGTCGCGCGGGCTTCCGCAGGCCGCAATCCGGCCGTTTTTTAACGCGACGATCTGGTCGCTGTGCTGATAAGCTGCGGCAAGATCGTGATTAACCGCGACCACCGTCATCTGGGTGCGGGCGATTAGTTTGCGCAGATAGTCGGTGATCTGGATTTTCACTCGAATATCAAAGTCCGACATCGCCTCGTCCAAAAACAGGATGCGGGGCGCCTGCACCAGTGCGCGCGCCAGCACCACGCGCTGAAATTCTCCGCCGCTCACCTGCGTAACGAGCTGATTGCAGAGCGGCCAAGTATCGGTGCGCTCCATGACTTCGCGCACCATTTCCATCTGTTCCGCCGTCGGCAGACCGAAACGGGAGCGGTGCGGATGCAGCCCCAGCGTCACCATCTCAAGGCAGGTAAACGGAAACTGGTTTTCTTCCGTTTGGCGCACCGTTGCAAACAGCCGCGCACGCCTAAGAGACGGCATCTTTGCCACATTGGCCCCCTGATAGGATACCATCCCGTTTTCGCAGGGACGCGCGCCGCTGAGAAGGCGAAGCAAGGTGGATTTTCCGCTTCCATTCGGCCCCACCACCGAAACATATGCCCCCTGCGGGATTTTTAAATCGATCCCATGCAAAACGCGCCGTCCACGATAGGAGAAGTCTACCGCCCGGGCTTCCAAAATGCACCCGTCCATCTGCTAACCCCTCCCATCGGAATGCCTTAAAAAGACAAAGATAAAAAACGGCCCGCCCAGCAGGGTTGTGAGAACCCCGACCGGAATTTCGCCGGAAGAAAGAACCCGCGCCGCGCTGTCCGCAAGCAGCAAAAGCAGACCGCCGGTCAGCGCCGAAAGGGGCAGGAGGGCGCGGTTATCGCTGGTGAGCCAAAACCGCAAGATATGCGGCACAACCAGCCCAATAAACCCAATAATGCCGCTGACCGCCACACAAGCGGCTGTAACAACGGAACCTAAGATAAGATAGAGAAGCCGAATCCGTCCGGTCGGCACACCGAGCGCCTGCGCGGCATCGTCGCCCATCGTCATAATGTTGAGGTCGTCCGCAAAGAAGTAGGCCAAAATTCCCGCCACCAGCACCGCCGGCGCAACGGTATAGACATCTTTCCATGTGCAGGCGGATAGACTCCCCATCAGCCAGAAGATGATTGCGGACACATTTTCTCCCGCCAGCATCTTTAAAAAGCTGATGCCGGACGAAAAAATGGAAGAAACAATGATGCCGGAGATGATGAGGCTGGATGAAAGCATCCCGCCGCCTCTCTGCGCAATTATAATCACCATTACGAGCGTCAAAAACGCAAATAAGAACGCCGCCACGGTCGTGGGGATTTGCAAAGCATACGCTACACCCAGATAGATCGCAAGCGATGCGCCGAATGCCGCGCCGGTCGACACCCCGAGCGTATACGGGTCGGCAAGGGGATTGCACAGCAGAGACTGAAAAATCGTCCCGCCTATCGCCAGCCCCATGCCGACAAACAGCGCGCACAAAATGCGCGGCAGGCGGATATCCCATACAATCGCGATTTCGCTGGGGCGGTAACGCTCCAGCAGAATGCGGTTTCCAGAAAGTTTTGCCCACAAAATGCCCATCACTTTTTGCGCATCCAGCTGCATGGCGCCGACGCCTAACAGCATCAGCACCGCGGCGGCAATCGCCACGGCGACCAGCAGCCCGACCAGCAGCTGTTTGCGTTTTCTTTGGGCAAGCAGACTTAAAGTTTGTTGTTCCATTTTATGCTCCTGCCTTTAAGACAATAAAAAAATCCCGCTTTATAAAAAAGCAGGATTACCACACAAACACAACTCTATTCAGCAACTAATCGCTCAATAGATTGTGAAAATTCATGGCAAGCAGCTTTTTCACCGAAAGTTCTTACACAGGGGCAAAAGCCGGTCTTCTGACTTAAATGCTCCGGACTGCGGCCTTCCCAGAATTTCCAGTGGCTTTTCGCAGACCATCCTTACATTATTACAGCAGCGGCGACTGTGCGGGATTTTCACCCGCTTCCCAAAACGCTGATGCCCCTTATTTACTTTATTTTCCAATGGTAACACGTTTTTTGCGCGAATGCAAGCAGTTCCTTACATTTATAAATCGATCGGAACCGAGGTCGTACGCTTTTCAATTCCCACCACCACGCAGGTCTGCACATTGCTGACAGCCGGGTGGCTCATGAGCGTATCAATAATAAAGCTATAATAGCTTTTCACATCTTTTGCCACGATTTTTAGCAGATAATCGTGCGGCCCAGTGATTGTATAACATTCTAAAATCTGCGGATATTTAGAAACAACCCCCAGAAAACTCTGAATCGTTTCCCGGTTGAGCGGCATCAAATCTAAAAGCGCGAACACCATCGTATCCATCCCCAGCTTTTGTTCATCCACAATGGTGGTAAACTGACGGATGATGCCCTGCTCCCGCAGGTTTTTTGTGCGTGTCAGACAGGCGGAAGGGGAAAGGCCGATTTTTTTTGACAGCTCTAGATTGGAAACCGAAGCATCCTCCTGTAAGGCTTTCAAAATCGCTCTGTCATACTGGTCTAAAGATAGATTCATAGGTACACGCCCTTTCACTTATTAACAAAACTCACAACAGATGTGATTATATAGTATAAAATTTTGTATGTCAAGGAAAATTATGAATAATCGATTGACACATCCCAGATTGTGTCATATAATATGGTCTATTACCAAAATCGCAAAATAAAATTTAGGGGTTGTAGTTATGGAGAAAACAGATTCCCGCAGCAGCTTTTCCGGTAGACTCGGATATGTGCTTGCTGTTGCAGGTTCTGCAGTTGGTTTGGGAAACCTTTGGCGTTTTCCTTATCTTGCGGCAAAATACGGCGGAGGCATCTTTCTGTTTGTCTATGTCATTTTAGCAGTCACGTTTGGTTTCGCACTGATTTTGTCCGAAACGGCGCTCGGCCGCATGACCCGCAAAAGTCCGATTGGTGCTTTTGAGGCGTTTGGCAAAAACCGTTTGCGTTTCGGCGGATGGATTAACGCGGTCGTACCGATGATTATAGTACCTTATTACTGTGTCGTCGGCGGATGGGTCGCGAAGTATCTGTTTGAATATATCAGCCGGAACTCCGTCAGCCTTACGGCAGACGACTATTTCGCAACCTTCATTAGCAGTTCCGGTGAGCCGATTTTCTGGTTCTGCATATATGTACTGGTAACTTTCCTCGTCGTCATGTGCGGCGTAGAAAAGGGAATTGAAAAAGCCAGTAAAATCATGATGCCGATTTTGGTAGTTTTGGCAGTCATTATTGCAGCTTATTCTGTTACACGTCCGGGCGCAATCGAGGGCGTTAAATATTATCTGATTCCGGACTTTTCCCAGTTCTCGTTCATGACGGTGGTTGCCGCCATGGGACAGCTGTTCTATTCGCTTTCGATCGCCATGGGTATTCTTTATACCTACGGTTCTTATATGAAAAAAGACGTCAACATGGAGCAGGCGACCGGACAGATCGAACTGTTCGACACCGCAATCGCTTTCCTTGCTGGACTTATGATCATCCCCGCCGTGTTTGCATTTTCGGGCGGTGACAAGTCCAAACTGCAGGCAGGCCCGTCACTGATGTTTATCACGATTCCAAAAGTATTTGAAAGCATGGGCATGGCCAATCTGATTGGATTCATCTTCTTCCTGCTGGTGCTGTTTGCGGCGCTCACTTCCTCGATCTCTCTGATGGAAACCTGCGTTTCGACCATTCAGGACCAGACCGGCTGGAGCCGCAAAAAGAGCGGAATCGTCATTGGGCTGGAAATGGTGATCGTCGGCGTTCCGTGTTCGCTCGGATTCGGACTTTGGGATTTCATCAAGCCGCTGGGCATGTCGATCTTCGACTTCTGCGACTTTATCAGCAACTCGGTCATGATGCCGATCGCCGGTATCTGCACCTGCATTTTCATTGTAAAGGTTGTTGGCTTTAACCGGATCGCAGACGAAATCCGTCTCTCGTCCAAATTTAAACGCGAAAAAGCGTATCGCTTCTGCATTCAGTATCTGGCACCGGTTTGTCTGGTGATCATCTTGATCAGCTCGGTGCTCAATACGTTTGGCATGATCAAAATGTAAAAACGTTGCTAAAACGATAAATGAAAAAGCCCTCCAAAATCTGACAGGTTTTGGGGGGCTTTTGTTAGGAACAATGAAGAAAGGGGGGATTTTATGCAAGCATTTTTAAAATACAAAAAAAGAATCCTCAATTTCATCATGGTGACACTGGGATGTGTCTTTTTTGCCCTGTCCGTCGATTTGTTCCTAGATCCTTCCCAAATTGCGCCGGGGGGATTTTCTGGACTTGCCATGGTGGTTAAATACCTCACCGGACTGCCCATCGGAGCGGTGGTTCTAGCCATGAACATCCCTCTGCTGATCATGGCGTTTTTAAAGCTGGGGAACCACTTTCTCCTTTACACCGCCTATGCCACCATTCTCTCGTCCGTTCTCATAGATCTATGGGCCTTTCTGCCCGCATTTACCCAAGATCTTCTGCTTGCCTCGATCTACGGCGGCGTTTTGATGGGCGCGGGGCTTGGGATGGTGTTCGCCGGCAACGCGACCACCGGCGGCAGCGATATCATCAGCCGGCTGGTGCGCCTGCGCTATCCGCAGCTTCAGCTCGGCAAGATCCTCCTGCTGGTGGACTGCATCATCATCGCCATTTCCGCCTCGGTCTTTCACGATATCAACCGCGCGCTTTACGCGGTGATTTCGCTTTATGTCAGCTCCCTGCTCATTGATATGATCATGAACGGGCTGGATTATGCCACCATGATCTTTATTGTCTCCGATCATTCCGAAAAAATTGCCAGTGCCATCCAAGAAAATCTCGAGCGCGGCGCCACCTATCTGGACGGCCGGGGCGCTTATGGCGGTACGCATAAACAGGTGATTCTCTGCACCGTTAAGCGCAACGAGTCGTCCGCCCTTTATAATATTGTACACACCATCGATCCCAACGCCTTTTTGATCGCGTCGGAAGCGCATCAGGTGTTTGGAAATGGGTTTTCTCTTTACCGAAAGAGGGGATGAGGCACCAAACGGAAATGCGCCAGCGCTTTTGCCACCCCGTCTTTTTTGACGCTGTCGGTGACATAGTCGGCCACTTTTCCGAGCCGCGGGGAATGCTGCGCCATTGCGATGCCGGTTCCGGCCGCTTTGATCATCTCTAAATCGTTGTCGCTGTCGCCGATTGCATAGGCGCTTTCCAGCGGGAGATCCATCTGCGCTAAAAACTGTTTG
>CALLQM010000039.1 GCA_938014855.1 uncultured Clostridia bacterium
AGCGTTCCATTCTAAAATAGTCATTCCATCCATCTAATTTAGAGCCGCTTCGCCAAGCATATTCGACTACCGGGCAAAGTCTGCGGTCTCCACGCGCCAAAGCTGCTTCCAAGAAGCTGGTGGGGCTGTCGTGATATTTCACTCTAATTTTTTTGGATTTTACGGTATCCAGTAGAATTTTTTGTTTACGGCGCAATTCTTCCATCGTATCCTGCGGTTCAAATTGAAAAGGAGTAAACGGCTTTGGCACAAAACATGCCACCGATACTGTCACATTAACACCTTTCCCTTTTGGTTTTTCCGGCAAATGGTAGAACATATCCACCACTTTCTGTGCAAGGTGGATGATTCCCGCAACGTCCTCATCGGTTTCGGTGGGAAGTCCCAACATAAAGTATAGCTTTACATTTGTAAAACCGCCCTCAAAAGCAGTCCGGCAAGTACGCATGACTTCTTCTTCGGTTACATTTTTATTGATGACATCGCGCAGACGCTGAGTACCTGCTTCCGGCGCAAACGTCAAGGACGATCTGCGCACCGCGGCAACCCGATCCATTAATTCTTTCGAAAAATTATCGACTCGCAGACTTGGGAGCGCGATATTTACCGAATCCGGTTCCGTCCATGCAAGCATCTCATTCAGCAGAGGTTCCAGTTCCGAATAGTCACTGGTAGAGAGCGAAGTAAGCGATACTTCATCGTAGCCGGTATGATTGCAAAGATCATGCGCGTTTTTGTCGAGCGTATCGTGATGTTTTTCTCGAAACGGGCGATAAATAAAGCCTGCCTGGCAAAAACGACAGCCGCGGATACAGCCGCGCAGAACTTCCACCATTGCACGGTCGTGCACGGTTTCGGTAAATGGAACAATAAAATTATCCGGGTAATAAACCTGATCTAAATCCTTGATAATGCGCTTATGCACCACTTTCGGTGCTCCACAAGACGGCGTAACAGACTCGATTGTCCCATCCTCATGGTAGTCTATTGTATAAAGGGACGGAACATAAATGCCCTCAATTTGTGCCGCACGCTGTAAAAAGGTTCGTTTATCGGTCCCCTCTTGTTTGCACTGTTTATAAAGGTCGATGAGTTCCATATTAACCTCTTCGCCCTCTCCAAGAATAAACAAATCGATAAAATCGGCAATTGGCTCCGGATTGCAGGCACACGGACCTCCGGCAATCACGACCGGCGAAAGCTTGTCCCATCCGCGATCCTGCGAACGCACCTCAACCCCTGCCAAATCCAGCATATTTAAGATTGCGGTAAAACTCATCTCATATTGCAGTGTAAAAGCAATAAAATCAAAATCCGTAATGGCATCCAAACTTTCCAAGCCATACAGCGGAATATGATGTTCACGCATAATGGTTTCGAAATCCTGATCCGGTGCAAACACCCGCTCACACCAGCAATCCTCACGTTTGTTCGTGAGTGAATAGAGAATTTTCATACCAAGGTGCGACATACCCACTTCATATAGGTCGGGAAAACAAAAAGCAAACCGGACGTCGACTTTTGAAGCATCTTTTACGATGCTTCCCACTTCGCCCCCGGTATAGCGCGCCGGCTTTTGCACCTGCAGCAGCACCCGTTCCAGCGCTTTTTTCACATTGTTCAATTTCGTACATCCTCTCTAGTTCCAAAGAGTTCTCTGTATAGTTTCTCCAAATTGAATTCATTTTTATTCAGCAGACATAAGTTTACAATAAACCATAGAAAATTGCAAGGACGCAAAAGCGCTCACGATTTCCAAAGCGTGAGCGCTAAATAGCATGCAGTAATCAATAGCGTTAAATTTTTTTGCGGCAAAAGATAAAAAGCACCGGCAAAAAGCGGAGTCAATACCAAAAAACCAACAATCTTTTGTACCGTTTCCACATGGTCAAGCTGTTTCATTCGACGACTGAGAACGACGCGCAAAAGCTGCCCGCCATCCAGCCTGCCGATGGGTAAAAGGTTAAAGATCAGCAAACCCATGTTCGCCATTGCAAAAATACACCAACCAAAAATAGGAACTGTCACCAGTAAAGCTGCTACATTTGCTAGTATACCGCCGGAATAGACCCAAAATTCCTGCTGATAAGTAAGCATGCCGCTTCGTACCATTCGAATGCCAAATGGTTCAAAACGCATATAAGGAATTTTACCTTTTGAAATGTGTAAAACTACAATAT
>CALLQM010000040.1 GCA_938014855.1 uncultured Clostridia bacterium
AGTATGGGATGGCCCGAATGCGGATTTCACGCCACGTTCCGATGATCTACCATGGTGCATGGTGCCGGAGAAGAAGATCACACCGGAGGATGTAAAATATGCGCTGTCCTCTCATTATCAGGGAACGCCGTATGATCCCTATGAAAGCCATGGAGATCCAGCCATGAAAGGCATCTTCCGCCCGATCGGCATCAATCGGAATGACTTTATGGATTTGATCCAGATGCGCCCAGACGTTCCGGAGGAGTTTCGCGTGGTGGAATGGATCGCCTTTGCATCCAACGCCTTCAATGTGCTGACACCTTTTTATGCCAATGTGTCGGTAACACCGGACTATCTTGCCAATACGACAAGGGAAATTTCAACCGAAAATTTTTACTGGTCCAGCCGCATGATTGCAGCTATGGCGGATGCATCTTACAGCAAATCAGTATTTCATATTGAGCGATATCAGCTTGCAGTACAGTCCAAAGGACATGCGCTGATCGGCCAATATGATGAAAAGCTCCGGCGGGAAGCGGATATGGCAAAACGGGCTGCCCTTCGGGAACAGGCCAATCAGAAAATCGCGGACATGTTGAAAAAAGAAACCGCCTATACATTGAACAAGATCCTCTTCGAGCTGAGCAGCCAGATGAAAAACGCCTTTTCCAGATCGGACGCTTGATTGGGGCACGGTGCTCAGCCTTATTCCCAACTTTTTTTCCATTGCTATAGCAAGGAAAAGCAAAAATTCAAGGGTCTTTTTAAAATCAGGAATCTTCAGAGGACTGCTCGCTGACCTGCTAAACTGGGGGACAGGCGCCGGATGTTCCGCGCCTGTTTGTTCTGGTTGGTGAAAGAGCCTTGCATAAGGCAGTGACGAACACATTCGGAACGTGCGCTATTATCCAGTACTGCCAAGTTGTACTACAAGCAAACTGAACTTCCTATTTTGTTTATTAAATAAATAATAATTTAATTAATAAAAAGTTACTGAATTAAATGGAGGCTGTGTATGAACAAAAAAGATTAGTTGCGGCCTTATATTTCTTGACTCTGCTTTTAAGTCCCATATCTCTCATATTTCTGCGACCAGACAAGTTATATACGATATTTTAAAAACAAATGGCTAGATAACTTAACAGTGTGAAGGATGACAATTTATGAACATGGAAGAAAGAAAAGCTAAAGGTCTACTTTGGACAGACACGGACGAGGCTATTGAGGCTCAAATGAAGGCACGAGGACTGTGCTATGACTTTAACCAAATAAGACCTGAAGAAATTGAAAAACGCGCAGCGATGCTCCCACAGATATTTGGTTCTGTAGGTAAGAATGTTTGGGTATTGCCACCATTAACCCTTGCATTTGGAAAAACTGTTTCCATAGGAGACGGTACATATATCAATTCTAACTTAACTTTGGTGGATGACTACAAAATTACTATAGGTAGAGGTGTATTAATCGCTCCTAATGTAACAATTAGCACAACAGGACACCCTGTACATTATAAACTACGACAAAAAGGAGAAATGTATTCTTTTGAGGTTATAATTAAAGATAATGTTTGGATTGGTAGCAATGTTGTAATTTGCCCAGGTGTTACTATTGGCGAAAATTCTGTTATTGGCGCAGGAAGTGTTGTAGTTAAAGATATTCCAGCTAACTGTATAGCTGTTGGAAATCCCTGTAAGGTGTTGCGTGAAATCACAGACAGGGATTTGATTTACTACTACAAGGAGCTTAAAGTATAGCTAAGCAAATAAGCATTAGCTATAGCAGATTAAATTTCGTCTAATGTTTAAACTGTGATTTTATAAAAAAAGAGATAAGGAAAAAATCCTTATCTCTTTTTATGAAATAATTTAATCGTAATATGTTGATTTGCAAGGGAATTGGTGGATTCCTATCAAAAGAGTAATATTTATAACAAAAATAATGCCGCCCGGACTATTGCCCGAACAGCACCCCTGGTGGACGGTAACGGGTTCGAACCGCTGACCCCCTGCACGTCAAGCAGGTGCTCTACCAGCTGAGCTAACCGTCCATATTTTTCTGTGTCTTGTGACGACTTGTATATTATATTACACTTGTTTATAAAATGCAAGCAAAAATTGCAAAATAATTGAAATTAAACATAATATACAACAAATATGAACAAATTCCTGCAAGGATTTAGATATATTGTAAAAGAATGTATTTTCGGTTTCCTTAAAACAGAAGACCTGGGACTTGTTCCTAGATCATGTATTATGGTATAATTAATCAGATGTGCCAATATTGGAACATCACGGGAGGAATTATGATTATTTTAGGAATTGATCCCGGATATGCAACGATTGGTTTTGGAGCGGTTCAGTATCTGCATGGACGGTTTCAGCCCATTCGTTTTGGAGCAATTGTAACGCCGCCGAAACTAAAGTTTCCGGTGCGGCTTAATATGATATATGATGATATGTGTCAAGTTTTAGAAAAAACCCATCCGGACGTTTTATCCATTGAACAGTTATTTTTTACAAATAATAAAACAACAGGAATTGATGTGGCACAGGCAAGAGGAGTCATTCTGTTGTCTGCACAGCGCAAAAATATACCTATTTATGAATATACCCCAAACCAAGTAAAGCAAAGCGTAGTAGGATATGGCCGCGCAGAAAAAAGACAGGTTATGGAAATGACACGGCAGATACTGGGGCTCAAAGAAGTGCCAAAGCCGGATGATACTGCGGACGCTTTGGCTCTTGCGGTCTGCCATGGTCATTGTTCCGGTTCGCTTTTACAATACCTTAAATAGAATGAGATAACAGAAAGGAAACGTCATGTATTATTCTCTTACTGGAAAATTGATCCACACAGAAAATGCTTTGGCTGTGGTAGAATGTGGTGGTGTAGGCTATAAATGTATGACAACGCTGACAACACTGTCCTGCCTGCCTCCCGTTGGAGGACAAGTGACGCTGTATACCCATTTAGTTGTGAGAGATGATGCGCTCAACCTTTATGGATTTTATAATGCGGCAGAGGTGGCCGCATTTAAAATGCTGATTGGAGTTTCCGGTGTTGGTCCGAAATCTGCACTTGCAATTTTGTCGGATATGACACCGGACAAACTGGCACTTTGTATCGCTTCCGGGGATACCAAATCTTTGACAAGGGCTCCCGGAATTGGACCAAAAGCGGCACAGCGCTTAATTTTGGAACTAAAAGATAAAATTACGATGGATGCAACCGTTGCGGCCGGCATTGGCGATGTAAGCGTTCAGCTTTCCAAAAAATCCTCGAACATGGGGGAAGCCGTTGCCGCCTTGGTTGCACTCGGTTATAGTCAATCGCAGGCAGCGCAGGCACTTTCCGGTCTAGCCCCGGATACCGCTGTGGATGAGATGATAAAACACGGACTGAAAACGATTGCGAAAATGTGACATTAGGAGAATTTGCAAATGTTTGATAACGAGATGGATTTTGAAGATCGCATCATGACCCCCGACTATGCCTCGGAAGATGTAGACGTAGAAATTTCTTTGCGCCCGAAAACGCTTAGCGATTATATCGGACAAGAAAAGGTCAAAGAAAACATGAGCATATTTATTCAGGCGGCAAAAGGACGCGGCGAACCACTTGACCATGTTCTGCTTTACGGACCTCCCGGACTTGGAAAGACGACACTTTCCAATATCATAGCGAACGAAATGAACGTAAATATGCGAATAACAAGTGGTCCTGCCATTGAAAAACCGGGAGATTTGGCCGCATTGCTCACAAATCTTGCTCCAAACGATATACTATTCATAGATGAGATTCACCGGCTGTCCCGCGCAGTTGAGGAAGTATTGTATCCGGCAATGGAAGATTATGCATTGGATATCATAATTGGAAAAGGACCGTCTGCACGTTCAATTCGAGTCGATCTTCCTCATTTTACGCTGATTGGGGCAACTACCCGCGCAGGTCAGCTTACATCCCCGCTGCGCGATCGGTTCGGCGTTATCCAGCGTCTTGAGCTGTACACGGTGGATGAGCTGTGCATGATTGTACAGCGCAGTGCGGGCATCTTAGATATCCCTTGTGATAAAAAAGGTGCCTACGAGCTGGCCCGACGCAGCCGCGGTACTCCGCGAATTGCCAACCGACTGCTCAAACGGGTGCGCGATTTTGCGCAAGTAATAGGAAATGGTACCATTACGCAGGATGTTGCTTCTATGGCATTGGATCGTCTTGAAATCGATCAAATTGGATTGGATTCGATCGACCGCAGAATGCTTGAAACGATTATTAAACACTATAACGGCGGACCTGTTGGACTTGAAACGCTGGCAGCCGCTGTGGGCGAAGAGTCGGTCACTTTGGAAGATGTTTATGAACCTTACTTAATGCAGATTGGGTATTTGGCACGTACACCCCGTGGTCGATGTGCTACTCCGCAGGCGTATGCACATTTGGGCATTAAGATGCATGGAATGGATCCCGATCAGCTTAGTTTGGAATAGCAGGGATAACCGGCGAATCTCACAACTAGATTATCGATAAAGGAGAACGGAAATGGGGAGACTATTTGGAACAGACGGCATAAGGGGAATTGCCAACGGCGATTTATCCATTGAGCTTGTCACAAATATTGGCAGAGCAGCAGCAATGGTGGTGGAAGAGGCAATAAACCGTCGGCCAACCTTTCTGGTGGGAAAGGATACACGTCTTTCTTCCGGTATGCTGGAATCTGCTTTGGCTGCCGGTCTTTGCAGTACAGGAGCCAATGTTGTGCTTTTGGGCGTAGTACCGACGCCTGCGGTCGCTTATTTGGTCAAACACTACCATGCGGATGCAGGAGTCATGCTGTCCGCAAGTCATAATCCATTTGAGTATAATGGCATTAAAATTTTCAGCGGTGAAGGATTTAAACTGCTGGATACACAGGAAGACGAAATCGAGCAGATTATTCTAGATCAGATCAAGCCTTACCGAATCCGAACGGACGGCGAGATCGGTACGATTACATATGCAGAAAATGCGGCGGATGATTACATAAACTATTTAAAAACTACGGTAGAATGCGATTTGTCCGGACTTCGCGTTGCGCTTGACTGCTCTAACGGAAGCGCGAGCGTCACCGCGAAACAATTATTTGAAGGACTTGGAGCGCAGTGCGATGTCTTTCATGCGAATCCGGATGGGAAAAATATCAACAATCACTGCGGTTCGACACATATAGATGAACTGGCGAAAATAGTTCGATCAGGCAATTATCATGCGGGGCTTGCGTTTGACGGCGATGCCGACCGCTGTCTTGCGGTGGATGAAAACGGCGAATTGGTTGATGGCGACCGTTTGATCGCGCTTTTCGCATACCACTTAAAAGAGCAGGGCAAACTGAAAAATAATACACTTGTGGCAACTGTTATGAGTAATCTGGGACTTTTTAAATTTGCAAAGGCGCATGATATTCAGACGCGTGCAACCAAAGTTGGCGACCGATATGTTTTGGAATGTATGCGGCAGGAAAATTTCTGCATAGGCGGAGAACAATCCGGACATATCATTTTCCGCGATTTCATGACCACAGGAGACGGTCAGCTTACGGGAATTCAGCTGTTGAGTCTGCTCAAGATTTTTAAAAAGCCGCTTTCTGAAGCAGCAGGTGTGATGCAGATATTCCCTCAAACACTTCTGAATATTCACGCAACTCCTGAAATGAAAGCTGCTCTGCACGGTGATGAGCGTGTTCAGGATTGTATCAAACGGCTGGATGAGCAGCTTGGGGATAATGGACGTGTATTAGTCAGACCATCCGGTACAGAACCTTTAATACGTATCATGGTGGAAGGGCAGAATATTACAGAGATCCAACAAATAGCGGAGGAAATCGCTTCGGCAATTCAAAATTAAGGAGATTCAAATATGCGCGCAGCAACCAATTGGAAAGACTTTGAGGTGCTTGATACAAGCAATGGGGAAAAACTGGAGCGATGGGGCGATGTAACACTCATTCGCCCCGATCCACAGATTATTTGGAATACCCCAAAAGATGGTTCGTGGAAAAATGCAAATGCACGCTATCATCGTGCTAGTTCGGGCGGCGGAAGTTGGGATAATCGCTCTTTGCAGAAACAAGAGTGGGTAGTAAACTATAAAAATTTAAAATTTCATATTCGTCCTACTGGATTTAAACATACAGGCCTATTCCCGGAACAGGCAGTAAATTGGGATTTTATGAGTCAAATGATAGCAGACAGCGACAGGCAGCTCAACATTCTCAATTTGTTTGCCTATACAGGAGGCGCCACATTGGCGTGTGCGGCGGCAGGCGCGAAAGTCTGCCATGTGGATGCCTCCAAGGGAATGGTGCAGTGGGCAAGAGATAACGCTGCTCTTTCCGGTCTAAAGGAAAAACCTGTGCGTTGGATTGTAGATGACTGCAAAAAGTTTCTTGAACGAGAAATTCGGCGTGGTACGCGTTATGACGGCATCGTGATGGATCCGCCGTCTTATGGGCGCGGTCCGGGTGGTGAAGTTTGGAAGCTGGAAGACTGCATCTATGATCTGGTTTCTTTATGTACACAGGCACTTTCTGATAAACCGGTCTTTTTTCTGCTTAATTCTTATACCACCGGTCTTTCGCCATCCGTAATGGCGTATATTTTATCCTGCACGATTCAGAACAAGTTTAAAGGCAGTGTATCGGCGGATGAAATTGGTCTTCCGGTTAAAAAAACAGGATTGGTTCTGCCTTGTGGAAGTACTGCTATTTGGAGGAAATAACAAGGAGGTTTACGGATGAAAAAGATACCTTTTACAAAATTTCAGCTGGCATTGGAAGCAGTTTCCCTATTTTTATTGATCTATTTCGGGTGGTTTCTGTTGTCTAGTTGGGAGTCCATTCCAAATAAGGTTCCGACCCATTATAATTCGGCTGGAATACCGGATAGCTGGGGTGGAAAAAAGATTTTGATTATCTTGTTTTTCGTCTGTTTATCCGTTTATCTGCTTGTAACTGTGATCTCTTTTTTCCCAAAATCATGGAATGTTCCGGTCGCAGTAACGCCCGAAAATGAGCAGTTTGTTTATACCAACATGCGGGGAATGCTTTGTTTTATAAAATTCTTTATCATGGCTTTTTTTGTTTATATCAGCATTCGGTCTGCGCAGGGGAATTCATTGGGTGCATGGTCTATCTTGGCAGGGGTGCTTGCCATATTTGGTTCAATAGCGTATTATATCCTAAAGACTGTACTGGGTGCGAAAAAACTTTCATCATAATTTCACTCTGAAAGATTTAGATAAAATGGGGAATGCAAATGCCAAACATCATTTCTGCTGAAAAAGTACGTTTCGGCTATCAAAAAGAAAACAATGAACAAACAATCGTTTTAAAAGATGTAAACCTTCAAATACCGCAGGGACAATTTGTAGCTGTTTTGGGGCATAACGGTTCCGGCAAAAGCACACTGGCAAAACATTTTAATGCAATTCTGCTTCCGCAGGGCGGCTCTGTTACGGTATGCGGGCTGAATACCTCGGAGGAGGACAAGCTTTACGATATCCGCCAACAGGTAGGGATGGTATTCCAAAATCCGGATAATCAGATTGTGGCGACTATCGTAGAAGAAGATGTTGCGTTTGGTCCGGAGAATATGGGCGTAGAGCCGTCAAAAATACGTAACCGTGTAGATGAAGCACTTCAGGATGTGGGCATGTATGAGTATAAAACCCATGCGCCTCATCAGCTGTCGGGCGGCCAAAAACAGCGCATTGCGATTGCCGGAATTATTGCGATGCGTCCACGCTGTATTGTGTTGGACGAGCCGACTGCTATGCTTGACCCGCAGGGACGCCGTGAGGTTATTTCGACCATTAAGCGGCTGAATAGGGAACTTGGAATCACGGTAGTGCTGATCACACACTACATGGAGGAAGCGGCACAATGTGACCGCGTAGTCGTTATGAATGATGGCGAGATCATTTTGGATGATATTCCAAGAAAAGTCTTTTCCCATGTTGAACAGCTTAAATCTGTGGGGCTGGATGTTCCGCAGGCAACGGAACTTTGCTGGCAGCTTCGCCAGAGTGGCTTTGACTTGCCCGACGACATTTTGACAGAAGATGAATGCGTCGAGGCGATCTCCGCGTTAATGGAGGCTAGAAAATGATTGCGATTAAGACAGAAGACCTGACCTATGTGTATTCGGCAGGTACTCCTTTTGAAAAAACAGCGATTGGACATATCAACCTTGAAGTCGAACAGGGAGAATTTGTAGGGGTCATTGGACATACTGGTTCGGGCAAATCGACCCTTATTCAACATTTTAATGGACTGCTCAAGCCGACTTCAGGCCGAATCTTAATTAATGGGGTGGATCTTTGGGCGAAAGAAACCAATATCCGCGAGTATCGATTTAAGGTAGGGCTTGTTTTTCAATACCCTGAATATCAGCTGTTTGAGGAAACGGTATATAAAGATATCGCGTTTGGCCCAACCAATATGGGGCTGTCTCCTGCTGAAATTGATGAACGTGTGCGGCAGGCGTCCGAATTTGTAGGGCTCAAACCGCACCATATGCAAAAATCTCCGTTTGAACTGTCCGGTGGGCAGAAGCGTCGAGTAGCAATTGCGGGTGTTTTAGCAATGAAGCCCGAAATTTTGGTTTTGGATGAGCCGACAGCAGGCTTGGATCCAAAAGGACGCGACCGAATTTTGGGGCAGATCAAACAATATCATAAGGCTATGGGTACGACGATCCTGCTCGTATCGCACAGCATGGAAGATATTGCACGATATGCGCATAAAGTATTGGTGCTGAACCATTCCGGAGTTGCCATGTATGACGATGTGGCAACTGTATTTTCCCGTGCTAAGGAAATTACCGAAATGGGACTTTCTGTTCCTCAGATTACACGCATTTTTTCCAAACTGCGCGATCGCGGATATCCGGTCAGCGACAGCGTTTACACCATGGAATACGCAAAGCAGGAGCTGCTTTCCCTGCTTTCTGCAAAGGAGGGCTGACCAATGCTGAGAGATATTACGATTGGACAGTATTTTCCGGGAAATTCTTTGCTTCACCGATTGGATCCCCGGATTAAAATTGTGTTGACTTTGGCATACATTATCATGCTGTTTATTGCAACAAATCCAATTGGGCTTGTGGTTGGGATTCTCTTTTTGGTGTTAACCTACGGCATTTCAAAAATTCCGCCAATCATGATTTTAAAAAGTCTTAAACCGGTATTGCCAATTATTTTATTTACATCAATATTAAATATGTTCTTTATTGAAGGGACACCGTTGGTTCAGTGGGGATTTATTAAAATCACACTAGAAGGTGTTACGACCGCAATCGTTATGAGTATTCGTATTCTCTGCCTCATTGCGGGAACTTCACTTTTAACCTATACGACGTCACCAATTGCGTTGACGGATGGTATCGAACGGCTTTTCAGCCCGCTTAATCGGTTTAAATTGCCGGTTCATGAACTGGCAATGATGAT
>CALLQM010000041.1 GCA_938014855.1 uncultured Clostridia bacterium
GAGTCTTGCTCTGCCTTTTGCTCTTCTGCGGGCAAGCACTTTACGGCCGTTTTTGGTAGCCATTCTTTTGCGGAATCCATGCTCTTTCTTTCTCTGGAGCTTTTTGGGCTGATAGGTTCTAACCATCCTGAAACCCCCCTCTCATCATCGCATCAACGCCTCCGAAAGGAGGCAAAATGAACGTAAATAAATCAAAGCATACTTTCATACCTTGCAGAGTAGCATTATACCCCAAAAATAAGGGGGTTGTCAAGTCTTTTCGGGCGTTCTCTGCACTGCCTTCCTATTTTAAACGCGTTCTCTTCCTTATTATACATTATTAAAATATATAGGACGCAGGCGGTTGAATACTTGAAACAGCCGCGTCACTGTGTTACAATGAACTAGTTATAAATTGTTAAAAACTCGTGCAAAACTTTTTATTTAACCGGGTTTCAGATAAATTTTCACATGTTATTCACCGAAGGAGCTGCTCATATGGAATCATTCGCCGAATTGTTTCAATACGTCCTAGAAATTTGCCGGGGCAAAATGTCGGACGTTGCTTTTAGCCTGTGGTTAAAAGATATTGTACCCGTGCATTTGGACGAAAGCACGGCTTATTTAAAAGTTAATTCTGAGTTTAAGATGAACATTGTGAAGGAAAAATATACATCGATTCTAAAAGCAGCATTTACAGAAGTGCTTGGATTTGAAGTGGATGTGGATATTACCTGTGATGCACCGGCGTCCGAACCCCCTGCGCATACTCCTGTAAGCGCTCCGCAGAATCATTTGCCCGCAAGCGGTGAATATGCCTACACATTTGATACGTTTATTGTAGGTTCTTCCAATAAATTTGCACACGCCGCCTCGGTTGCTGTGGCGGCGAATCCTGCCAATGCCTATAATCCGCTGTTCATCTATGGCGCTTCCGGACTTGGCAAGACCCATCTGCTCCACGCTATCTGCACGGATATTCGAAAAAACCGCTCGGATTACAACATCATCTACGTCAAAGGCGACGAATTTGCCAACGAAATGATCACCTCGATTCAGGATAAAACAACGCCTGCTTTTCGTGAAAAATACCGGCAGGCAAGCGTTTTGCTGGTGGATGACATCCAGTTTATCGGAGGAAAAGAAAGTACGCAGGAAGAATTCTTCCATACGTTTAATACACTCTATGAATCCGGCAAGCAGATCGTATTGGCTTCCGACCGGCCGCCAAAAGAGATTAAAACGCTGGAAGACCGGCTGCGCACCCGATTTGAATGGGGGCTGCTCGCCGATATCCAGCCGCCCGATTTTGAAACACGCATCGCCATCATCCGGCGAAAAGCACAGCTTTTGGACATCCAAATCCCGGACGATGTGGCGGAATATATCGCCAACCGGCTAAAAACCAACATCCGTCAGCTGGAAGGTGCCGTAAAAAAGCTCAAAGCGTACAAGCTGCTGCAGGGTACTTCCCCATCCATCGTAATCGCACAAAACGCGATTCGGGATATCCTCAACGACAATCAGCCCGTTCCCGTAACGGTGGAACGCATCATTGCGGAAGTCGGGCGCACCTACGGCATTACCCCACAAGACATTCGATCCAACAAACGCAACGCGCAGATTTCATCTGCGCGTCAAGTTTCCATTTATATTGTCCGTGAAATCACGCAGATGTCGATGTCCACCATTGGCGAAGAATTCGGCGGACGCGACCACAGCACCATCGTTTATGCGATCCAACAGGTCGAAAAAAATATGAAAAAAGACCTACGTTATAAAGAAACCATTGAAGATATTATCAAAAATATTCGGGACAGCTGATCCTTACATAATCGGTTGAAAACTCGCAAAACCGCCTTTTTGCACATTCAACATTGCACTGTAAGTGGAAAAAGTGCAATAAAATCAAAACATTGCACACTTTCCACCGAGTTTTCAACAATTCTTTCACTTTCCCCAGCCCTTTTCCACGCTCAAGTGGAATTCTTTTTCGTTTTGCACAGCTTCAACGAACGGTTCACTTATCTTTAAAACTGTCCGCGACACGTGGACGCCCTTGCAGACAGGCTTTGCGGAGCTTTCCACAAATCCCACTGCCCCTACTACTATTACTATTAGTATTATACTTAATCTATCTAAGTAGGGAGATTTTTCTCCATGTGGAAACTTTTTCGGAACCGTCGCGTGCAATTTTAAAAACGCAATCCTTCAAAACGAACTTTCAATATTCATTATGATGTATAATTATTAATCTTGGAGGTGTTCCAATGCACATCGTTTGTAATAAACAATTCTTAACGGAGGCAGTGTCCAATGTATCCCGCGCTGTTTCATCAAAAAATACGCTGCCCGCATTGGAGGGTATTTTACTGAAAGCGCGGGGAGACCGTCTTTCTCTTACCGGATATGATATGGAGCTTGCGATTTCAACCGAAATTGAAGCGAAAGTCTTTTCGCCCGGAGAAATCGTTCTTTCGGCGCGTTTGTTTTTCGATATGATCCGCAAGATGCCTTGTGAGGAAATCAGCATCAATTCCGATGAAAAGCTTTTAACAGTAATCAAAGGATCGATGACGGAATACACCATTTTAGGCATCCCGGCGGCAGACTTCCCGGAGCTTCCCTCTGTGGAAGAAACGACCGAACTGCAAATTCCGCAAAATACGCTCAAAAATATGATCGGACAGACGCTGTTTGCGGTTGCAGTCAGCGATAACAAGCCGGTGCATACCGGTTCCCTGTTTGATCTCAAGCAAGGCGAGCTCAACGTCGTTTCCGTGGACGGCTATCGGCTTGCTCTGCGTCATGAAACCATCGGGACCGATCAAACCCTTTCGTTTATCGTGCCCGGAAAATCGCTTTCCGAGGTTTCGAAATTACTAAAGGATGAAGATGACGCGGTGGAAATTGGGGTTGCAAGACGTCATATTCTCTTCCGCATCGGCGGATATGAAATCATTTCGCGCCTGCTTGAAGGAGAATTTCTTGATTATCATTCCGCCATTCCATCCGGAGCGGCAACAACCGTTAAAATCAGCACGCGGGAACTGATTCATGCAATCGAGCGCGCCAGCCTGCTGATTTCCGATAACATCAAAAGCCC
>CALLQM010000042.1 GCA_938014855.1 uncultured Clostridia bacterium
CCATAGAGGTTTTAATTGGAGGAAAATCGCCTTGATAATCCATATCAACCGTAATATTCATTATACCATCTGCATTATCACCAAGCACTTGTGAGATATTTTCAATTTCCAAACGCCAAATTTCCATCATAGAGCGCATGCTGTTTGCCAAAGTTCCCAATTCGTCTTTGGAGGTATAATGAATGACTGCGTTCATATCGCCAGCTGCCATTTTATTTGCGGCTGTTTCAATTTCTTTAAGTGGTTTTGTAATGCTTCTAATAATATAGGAGCAGAACAGCAATACAACTGCCAAGGATACTATAATTAAAATAATCAGTGATAGATATGCCATTCTCTGTGCCGAAACAGCTTGCTGATAAAAATTAAGTGCATCTTGTGAAACAATAGATCCGATTTCGTCCAATTTGTTGCGCGCATCATTCAAAAGCGGCGCATAATTTAACTGATATTTAATTAAAGCAGAATCGTTTTGGCGTTTGCTCAATGATTTAAAAATTTCCTCTTTTACGGATTTTGAAGATTCCATAATATCTTTGTATTCTGTAACAAGCTGGTTATCAGAAAATTGTGCTTCAAATTGATCCATATTATTCGTAATGGAATCCAACTGCAGTTGGCACAAATTGACGTATTCATCAACTGACTTGAAATCTCTGGAAGTAACCGCCATCAGTATGTATTTTTCTGCACTTTGAAATGCAAGTTTCATGTCATCTGCAGTTTTTGTCGTTGCATAAGATTGATTGTAAAAATTATTAAAATTCGAAGAAATGGAAGTCATTCCGAAAATTGCAGAGACAATTGTTCCAGCAAACAAAATAATGGTGGTACCAAAAGCAATTATTAACTTTTTCCCAATTTTAAAATCTTTTATTTTCATTTTTCTCAACATTCTCCAAACTCATAGTTTAATAAATTGCGTATTATATTTAATTAAAACCATATGAAACTTTACTCTTTCGCCTTCTCCTTCCTGTAATTTATTTTTATTAAAATAATTTCTTTTTTTAATGACCAAATCCCTCACATTCTTTTATAGTACCTCCCGCAGGCAGTTTCATTCTATAAATTAAGATATCACATTATAATAAACATTACAACATTTTCCAATATTATTGTCTTATTTTGTCTAATTTTCTATATTTTGTATAAAAATTTGTAAAAATTTATTTCATAAAGTCACAAAAATCCACGCTGCAAAAAGTATGCATTTTGCAGCGTGGATTTTAAATAGAAGCAAATGTGCAAATCGATGAATTATTTGCTATAAACTATTCATCAATTTAAAAAAAGATTTCATAACTGTTATCATGCTTTCCTGTGCTTCTTCCATCAACTTTTCCAATTGTATCTGTTGAGTATTTTGTAATAGTTCTGCTATTTTTTTACTTGCAGCAAGAGCCAATTCGGTATTGACGTTGATTTTTGATACTCGCAGCGAGATCGCCCGTTGGATCTGTTCAGCAGGAATTCCTGAGCATCCATGCAGAACCAGTGGAGTTGTAACTGCTTGCTCAATTTCCTTTATTCTATCTTCCGCCAATGCAATCACGCGTTCCACTTGCTACATGAGCGCATCTTCTACCAAAACAAGATGCTGATTAAATTCCAATACGAATCCGTTCAATCGTTTTGCGGAAAATATCCAAATTGGGAGTCAATTTGCCATTAAGATCGCGTACATGCAGGTGCACCATTCCGGCGCCGGCTTTTTCGTCTGCAATTTTTTCGGGTTGATATATATATTGGATGCACTTACCGGCGCAAAACAATGCAAAAAAATATACCTATACAAACACCGGTCGGTGTTTGTATAGGTACTGAATCTTATTTATTTTGAATGAAAGATTCGACAAGCCTGCTCACATCCCGACGGTGTGCCAGCACAGCCCCCCAAAGCGGTTTCCCGCAGTTCAAATGGGATTCTGCACCCAACACGGTACATCGCTTCAATCATTTCATCCAATGGTATAATCTGTTCAATTCCGCTCAACGCAATTTCCGCACAAGTTAGTGCATTTGCAGAGCCAATCGCATTTCGGTTTTGACACGGATATTCCACCAGTCCCGCAATTGGATCACAAACTAAGCCAAGCAGATTTGAAAGCGCCGTTGTTGCCGCACTAAGACATTGTTTGGGTGTTCCGCCCATCATTTCGCACGCCGCCGCGGCAGCCATAGCCGATGCAGAGCCGACCTCTGCCTGACATCCTGCCTGCGCACCGGAAACTGAAGCGTTTCGCATAATCAGATAGCCGATCGCACTAGCGGTAAACAGCCCATCCATCAGCTGTTCATCTGAAAGACTGAATTCTTCCTGAAGTGCCAAAAGCACGCCCGGAATCACACCGGATGAGCCTGCCGTTGGCGCCGCAACAATCAGCCCCATTGATGCATTCACTTCTAATACCGCCATGGAATAGGTGATTGCTTTAGAAAGCACCGCTCCGCATATCGACGTTCCTTCGCGAAATTTTGCGCGCAGTCTTGCCGCTTCCCCGCCAATAAGACCGCCAACAGATATGACCGGTTCTTTCAGCGGTTGATGAGCGGAATGCTGCATAATTGACAGCGCTTTTCGCATACGAAGTTCAATCTGCTCTAAATTGGTATCGGTCAAAAAGGCCTCTCGTTTCCGCATAATTTCTGAAATTTTACAGTGCTGTTGTTCGCAAAGTTTAAAAAGAGCGGCGGCACTGATAAAATTGATCGTTTTATCCATTTGACTGCCCCCTTATATTTGTACCAACATGATATCTTGTACACAGGAATTTTCTCGAATACGATCCAATACCATTTGCGGTATTTTTTCATCCGATTCTACAATTGAATAGGCACAAGCGCCTTTTTCCTCCCGATAAAGCCTCATAAACGCGATGTTCACATTGCCCTCACTGAGACATTTCGCAATATGAGCGACTAAACCCGGCCGATCCTTATGAATCACGATTAACGTGCTGTATTCGCCGGTAAATTCTACTTTCACATGGTTGATACGGACAATTTTGATTTTCCCGTCGCCCATCGCTTCCACCCGAACATTTAATACCGTTCCTTCGTCATTTTCAATACAAATATCGACGGTGTTGGGATGAACATCTTTTTCCCGTTCATTTATTTGAAAAGAATAGAGCAGGCCTTGTTGATCTGCAATCTGAAAAGAATGTTTGATACGCAAATCATCGGGTGCAAAACCCATGACGCCGCCCAATAGTGCCCGATCGGTACCATGCCCTTGATAGGTTTTTGCAAATGAGCCAAATAAGGTAAAATCCGCTTTCTTGATGATGCCGGGAAGCATATTTTTTGCCAAAAGCGCAATGGAAACTGCACCTGCAGTGTGGGAACTGGATGGACCAATCATGTTGGGTCCAATCACATCGAAGGCACTGATAAACGTCATAGCAATCCTTCCTATATTTCATACTTGACACTATTTTACGTAGGTCAGCATTAGTTTATCATGCATTTATAAAATTCACAATACAAAAGCAAATTCATTCATAATCATATACGTGTACAATCCTGCTGAAATGGAAACATATATGATATAATAGCAGTCGGGGCGATTTTCTCAACTTTTTTGCAATACACTAATACAATCACATATTGCCGAAAAATCGCTAGACAAAATTTCTACTAGAAAGGGGTCGATTGCACATGCAGATTGATCTCCAACAATTTTCTGCACCCTGCTCCTGCGGAAAACCACATACCATATCGGTAAAAGGTATTTGGATCGAACCGGGGGCTTTAGACCGTCTGCCCCAACTCATACAAAAAAACCACTGGACAAAGCCAGTCATTGTATGCGATGACAATACGAAATCTGCGGCTGGTTCTCGTGCTACTGAACTGCTTCCATCAAGTACGATGATCTGTCTACCATCCAAGGGACTCCATGCCGATGAACACGGAGTTGCTTTGGCTAAAGAAAAACTTCTAGAAAGCGATGTTTTAATCGCGGTCGGTTCCGGTACGATTCATGACCTCACACGCTATATTGCGCATGAAAAAAAGTTACCCTTTCTTTCGGTTCCCACCGCAGCAAGCGTCGATGGGTTTGTCTCCACCGTTGCGGCTATGACTTGGAATGGCTGTAAAAAGACCTTTCCGGCAGTTGCTCCCATGTATGTCTTGGCCGACAGTGAAATTTTTTCCCGCGCTCCCCAGCAGCTGACCATATCGGGAGTGTGTGACCTTTTGGGTAAATACACCGCATTGGCGGATTGGCGCATCGGCCATGCAGTGACTGGCGAATATTTTTGCCAAACTGTATGCAATATGGAATATGCCGCTTTGGAAGAGGTAAAAAGCCATTTAGACGAAATCCAAAAAGGCGGTCAGCAAGCCTGTGAAGCACTGATGTATGGGCTTCTTCTTTCCGGACTAGCCATGCAGATGGTGGGTAACTCACGTCCTGCATCCGGTGCGGAACATCATCTTTCCCATTTGTGGGAAATGGAGCTTGTCAATCCACCAATTGATGCGTATCATGGGGAAAAAGTTGGAGTCGGGCTTTTACTTGCGGCTCGAAAGTATCAAAGCGTCATGCGATATTTTGAATCCGAAGTCCCAACGCCAAAATCATGGACAGGCATTGAATTGGAACTGATCAAAGCACATGCCTTTGGTAAAAAACGCGAGGGACTTTTGCAGGAAAACACACCGGATCCGTTGGCGGCAATCGACCTAAAAACACTCAATGCAAAGATTCCAAAAATTCTAGAAATCTTGGAAGATATCCCTTCTGAGGAACAGCTTAGCACAATGATGGAATCTGTAGGGGCAAAACGAAATATGAGCGATATCGGGTTGGAGCAACAGTTGGAAGAAGTATCCCTTCGGCTGTCGCCTTATGTTCGTAACCGGCTGACTTTTATGCGTCTAATGAAACTTTGGGGTCTCAATTAAGTACATAACAGAAATAAACAGAATCACAAATCCGGCCAAGAATTAATCTTGGCCGGATTTGTGTTTTCTTACTGTTTAAGCGACTGAAAGTAACGGCGGTTGTATGCTACAGAGGGATGATCGGGTTTGTATTTTCCCGCTAATTCGTTATACTCCTCCGCCAGCGGAATGTTTCCCAACCGATCATAGCAGACAGCCAGTTGGATGCAAGGGATAAACCCCCAGCAGTCTTCCTGAATAAAACCCCAGCTATTTTCCGGCTTTTGCAAAGAAACAGCAAGTCGGAACCAAAAAATCGCCCGCTTATAATCTTCTTTTGCTATGTAAAGATATCCAAGCGCACAGCATATTTCAGCTCGCGGTGTATCATAAAGAAAACTGCGCAGTAATGCCAACTGTTGTTTTTCCGGCAAATGTTCATGCTCATAGCACGCCGCCATTTCGGCACATGCCGTGATGTTATCTTCTATCCAGCCTTTTCCTGTATCTAAAAACTGGACAAAAGCCGAAATTGCTTTTGCATAGCATCCATTGTCCTTGAGTTCTCTTGCATAATAATAAAGTCCTCGAATTGAAAGCTGTTCACCCTGAGAAAGCAGATGTTCGTATATTGCAAGATTTCTTTTGCTTGGAACAATATTCGTTTTGGTATGTGTGACGCATACGTCCGACTGGATCATCTTTCCGCTCACTTTTAAATATTCATGTACAGGCTCTTTCCACTGAAAATGACGCGAACGTTTTACAAGGCGTTCCCGAAAATAGTGAAAGACTACATTTCCTTGCGCATCAAAACCAGTATTGTACTGCATCATAACGCAATCTACAGATGGGTCTAAACACGCTTTAAAAGATTGAAACTTGGCTTGATCTTCCGGAAGAAGAACATCGTCGGCATCCAACCATAAAATATAATCCATAGTGGCTTGGCAAAAAGAGAAATTACGAGCTTTTGAAAAATCACTCACCCAGTCAAAATTCAATATTTTGTCCGTATACTTTCGGGCGATTTCTTTCGTTCGATCACTTGACCCTGTGTCAATCACTACAATTTCGTCTACAAGATCTTTTACAGATAATAAACAGCGTTCAAGCGTATCCTCTTCATTTTTTACAATCATGCACAAGCTGACCGTCTGCATTCGCATCCCTCCCAATTGAGCACTTCATTGTACATATTCATTGCAGATAAAAAGCCAGAGTGTCCATTTTTTTGCAAACACTCCGGCTTTTGCTATACACTGTATTTTTATTATTTTAGTCGATTCCGATGCCACCGCTAATATAACCCGAGAGGTTTGTTGCCACATCAATACCGCCTGTAACATTGGCAGACAGTACATAGACCAATCTTGAGCCTTTTGTAACCGGAATGGACAATCCGGTAACACAACCGCTCGTACTCGCACCGACCGGCAATGTACCGGTCAAAGGAGGAGACAGCGTAATTGACGCACCAGGAATTGGTGTAAACGAACCGTTTGTTGCATCAGAACGATAGATTTGTGCTGTAAGTGTGATTTCACTTCCATGTATAGTCGTTCCGTGAGCAAGTCTGAAAAATGCAGACAGGGATGTAATGGTTCCGTCTCTTGGAATACAAAACGCCATAATGGATGCCTTCAATACATCACGGGTTCCTTGCGCTATTAAGCCAGTCTGTGAAGTTCCATAACCGACTAACGCCTGTTTCCCTGGTTTGCCTCCTAATACTGTAGTCAAAGCAGCTACATCACCCGATGCAATTGGAATGATTGCACCTGCACCGGCTGTATTCGATGACCCTGCCGGTCCAGCAGCCCCCGTGGCGCCAGTTGCTCCTTTAGGTCCTATTGGTCCTGCTGCACCGGTTGCTCCGGTCTCTCCTTTCGGCCCAATTGGTCCTGTTGCGCCGGTTGCTCCGGTCTCTCCTTTCGGCCCCATTGGTCCTGTTGCTCCGGTAGCGCCTGCAGTACCCGTGGCTCCTTT
>CALLQM010000043.1 GCA_938014855.1 uncultured Clostridia bacterium
AAACATTGTTTAAACATTGTGGATAACTATACCATTAGCCTCCACATTTGTCAATTCCGACCAATTGCTGTTTTTGCGCGCGCGAAAGCTGTTTGATTGCATATTCCCGCTGCATTGCTTGGGTTCTGGTTGGGTAGCATTCGGAATAAACCAAACGCACCGGCAGACGTGATTTTGTATATTTCGCACCATGCCCTGCATTATGCACACGCACACGCGCCTGCAAATCGGTTGTCCAACCGGTATAAAGTGTCCCATCTGCGCAAAGCAGGATATATACAAAATTGCTTTCATCCGCCTGCATGACATGCGTCTCCTTTCGAAAACGTCAGGGTTGGCTTTGTTTGGCAAACTGTTCTGCCTTTTTCCGCCAATAGATTCCCATACTCCAACCCGGTTCTTCCGTCACCTCACGCCCTAAAAATGCCGGGGGTTCAAATCGTTTTGCTTCCTCAATGGTCGAAAACTCGACCTCGGCATAATAAAACGAGGACGGTTCACCTGCATCAACCAAATTGCATTCCAACGTGCGCCCGTCCGAAAGCGTATAGGTCTTGTAGTCTTTTCGAATCATGGGTGCACAAAGAAGACCGCGCAGACGCTCAAACGTCTGCTCATCCAGTTCCAATTCGATTTCTTCGCGCGCCAGCGTACCCTTGCCTTTAAAACAAAGCATATAGCATGTGTCGTTTCCGGTTTGAGTACTGCGGATGCGTACAACGGGCTCCGTCGATAAATAGCCCTGCAAAACAATCGATTCCTGTTTTAATGGCAGATCAGGGAACCGGTCAATCAAAAATTTTCGTTCGATTTCCATTTTTTCACCGCCATTAGGTTTCGTCTAAAATTTCCTGCACACGCCCCACCATGTCATCTTCCTCAAGCATGACTTTGATGCCGTGAGGATGAGTCGGGCTTTTTGTCAAAATACGCTTGACATGCCCACGGGTCAGCTTTCCGGTGCGCTGATCTTTTTTCAGCACAATATCCACCAATGCGCCGATCGTAATATTTTTTCTCGTTTGTCCGTTCATAAGCTTACTCCCATTTTTCCCAAATTTCAGGGCAGTATCCAACCGTTGCCTGTTTCCCATTTCGCACAATGGGGGTTTTAAAAAGTGCGGGATATTCCAAAAGCTTGTCCTGCATATTTTCTTCCGATGCAAGATATGCGATGTAAGACTTTTCATAATCTTTTGACTTTGGATCAATCAGTTCTCGAATTCCACCCACTGCGGCTTTTACGCTGTTCAGTTCGCCTTTGCTCATTCCGAATTTCGCCACATCGATGCTCTGAAAGCGGATGTTGCGTTCTTTAAAATAGCGTTGAGCTTTTTTTGTATCAAAACATTTATTTTTTCCAAAAATCTGAATATTCATATATCGCACCCCTTTCGGCAGTTCTTATACAGTATAGAAAATTTTTCCGAAATTGTAAAGAAAAAGAACCGTCTAAACGACGGTTCCGGCAGTTATTTCAGCGGCGTATAAAAGAATGTTCCTTTATCTACGATTTGGCACCATGCAACATTTTGCAGGATTTTTGTGATTTCGGAACGTTTCGCACGCCCGCCCACTGCTTTGCAGGCATCGTCAATTTTAATAAGGCGATCGCCATTTTCTTGAAAATATGCGTGCAGCATCTTCACAATGTCCGGCTCTGTCAAAACTTTTGGAGCGGCTGGTGCTACTTTTGCAGGTGCCGCTTTTTTAGGTACTGGAGCAGCAGCCGGAGCGGTAGAAGCTGTTGCAGCTGCTGGTTTTTGGACATTGTCCGCTAAACTATCTGTGGATTCCGGTTGTGGTTTTTCTTGTTCTGCCGCATCTTTTTTTTGCGTTTTTAAGTAAACAAGATACATCGCTTTGACGCGGCTTGCCAAAATTGAGGTAAATCCGGGTTCTTTGTTGAGAAGATGGAAAGGACATCGAACTAGATCATCCATCGTAATAAAATGATGTTCCCGGCAATAGATCAAAAACGGAAGATATTTGGGTTTATTGTAAAAAGTACTGATATCACACATTAAAACAAAAGGTCCTTTCCATTAAAAATTGCACAATTTGGAATTGTAGCAAATTTTTTGTAAAAACGCAAGTGTAAACCTGTTTTTTGATATCAAACCCCGCTTATTCTTAAATTTATTGGATTCTTCGTTTGTAATGCAACTTGCTTAAATAGTCGGATAAAGGTAGAATAGAGAAAAAACGCTGTATCAGGAGGCTTCATGTTTACAAATCAAGATTTACGGCGGCTGATTTTTCCGCTGATTGTTGAACAGGTGCTTGCAGTCACCATCGGTATGGCGGACACAATCATGGTCTCAGGCTGCGGAGAAGCGGCTGTTTCAGGAATTGCCTTAATTGATGTCATCAATGTCTTACTTATCAATATTTTTGCCGCACTCGCAACCGGCGGTGCGGTCGTTTGTTCCCAATATCTCGGCAGGCAGGATTCGGAAAATGCAAGCATTGCCGCAAAACAGCTCATTTATGTCACCCTCGCCTTTTCTTTATCCATTATGTTAATCTGCCTATTGTTTCGTGATTTTATACTCACAAACATTTTTGGACGTATAGAGCCGGATGTTTTACATAACGCGCAAATCTATTTTTCGATCTCCGCTTATTCTTACCCGTTTATGGCCCTTTATAATGCCGGCGCGGCATTGTTTCGGTCTATGGGAAACTCAAGAGTTTCCATGTTTACATCGCTGATTATGAATGTGGTCAACATCGCCGGCAACGCACTTTTTATTTTTAAATTTGGTTTGGGCGTGCAAGGTGCCGCAATCGCATCGCTTTTGTCCCGTATGATTGCTTGCATTGCAATGCTGGTTCTTTTGCACCGCAATAATCATATCATTTATATCGAAAAACTATACTCATTGGAGTTTCATCCAAATATGATTCGCAATATCCTTTCGGTTGGCATTCCGACCGGTTTGGAAAACGGCATTTTCCAAATCGGAAAAGTTATGGTGCAGGGTCTGATTGTCTCTCTTGGAACAACGGCAATCGCCGCGAATGCAGTAGCAAATAATATTTCCAGCATGGAAGTGATTCCAGGTCACGCAATCGGTTTGGCGCTGATTACCGTGGTTGGACAATGCGTGGGTGCCGACGACTATGAACAGGCCAAAAAGTACACCAAGAAACTGATGAAAATCACCTTTATTTCGATGATTGGGCTGAATGCGCTCATTTTGATTTTCTGCCGCCCATTAGTAAATGTTTATCGAATGTCGCCGGAAACAACCGCTTTAGCGCTGGAACTGCTCATTATCCATGGAATCGGCTCGATGATTATTTGGCCGCTTTCGTTTACACTTCCCAACGCACTGCGCGCTTCCGGAGATGCAAAATTCACCATGTCGGTCGCAATTATTTCGATGTGGACCTGCCGCATCGGTCTAAGTTATCTGTTCGTCTATGTGTTTGAATGGGGCGTTCCCGGAATTTGGCTAGCTATGATTTGTGACTGGATTGTTCGCACCATTTGCTTTATAACGCGGTTTCGCGGCACAAAATGGCAGCACAAGCGGCTTGTATAAACTTTTCCACAAGTTCTTTTTTCTTGGTGGAAAACCGATTGTTTTCTGATATTTTGGAAAAGATAAGCAGCAAGGAGGGCTTCGTATCGACTCACGTGCATTTACCAAAGACGGACTGATTATCAATCAGTCGCTTTTTCGCGATCTTCCAAACGGCTGGTTCAGTTCTGATAAAAACGGCTGTGGCTGGATTGCGGTCTATAACGTGTTAACGATGCTGGGCGCAAAAGTCAAGCCGGAATGGATCATTGATGATTTGCGGCATGGTTTGGTGCTTGGCGGAAAATTCGGCACGCACGTTTTTTACATTCTGCATTATTTTAATAAGCGCGGATATCGGGTGCGGACATGTGCCATCCCCAAACGTTTTGCCGCCGTAGCACGTACAGCAGGCGCTTGTATCCTGCTTTACCGCCATAGCAGAGGCAACCATTTTGCCGCTTTGCGCCGGGAAAACGACAGCTTTCATTTTTATAATGCGCGTTCCGGAAAAGCGGACGATGTGCGCACCATGGAGGAGTTTCTTGCGCAGGAACGCCGCATCCCGCCCTGCCTGCTCATCGCGGTCAATAAACGGTTTCCCGAGCCTTGAGAAAAAACTGCGCCGCCTATTGACAATTGCCGTAAGAGCATATATACTTTAAAGCATAAACACGTTAAAGGAGAAAATCGACATGACGATATTTGCTGGCAAAGCAGTTTCATATTCGTATTATTATGGCTCGGTATATTCTTACCAGGGTCTGCTTTGCTATGAAACGAATTCGTCTTTCAAACTCTCAGATTGGTGATTTCTCCATCTGTAAAGAATTTTAGGCGGTGCTTTCATGGCGAAAGCACCGCCTTTTTCTCTGCCTGCAACTTAAAAATTCATGTGAAAGGTCGCTACTCCTATGATTATTATTTTTAAAGAAAACGCTCCGGAAGAAAAAGTCAACGCGCTTATTAAAAAACTTGAGGCAAAAGGATTTGCCATTCATCAGTCCCAAGGTCTGCACACTCGGCTTATTGGGCTGATTGGCGACACCACCAAAGTCAATGAAAACGCCTTACTTGCAAGTGAAGTCGTCGAGCAGGTCAAGCGAATCCAAGAGCCTTACAAAAATGCAAATCGGAAATTCCATCCGCAGGATACCGTAATTGACGTGAACGGTCATAAATTCGGCGGCGGACACTTCCAAGTGATCTCGGGTCCGTGCTCGGTGGAAAGCGAGGAACAGATCTTAGAGGTTGCAAATGCTGTCAGCAGAGAGGGTGTCGCACTTCTGCGCGGCGGTGCGTTTAAACCCCGTACCAGCCCATACTCGTTCCAAGGCATGGGAGCCGAGGGATTGGACCTGCTTCGCATCGCGCGTGAAAAAACAGGCATGCCGATTGTAACCGAAATCATGGATGCGTCCGAAATCCCACTGTTTGAAGATGTGGATATCATTCAAGTCGGTGCGCGGAACATGCAGAATTTTGAACTGCTCAAAAAGCTCGGTCATCTGCATCAGCCGATTCTGCTCAAGCGCGGACTGGCAAATACACTGGAAGAACTGTTGATGAGCGCGGAATACATCATGGCGGGAGGAAATCAGCAGGTTATTCTCTGCGAACGCGGCATCCGCACATTTGAAAATGCCACCCGAAATACGCTCGATATTTCCGCAATCCCGATGCTCAAAAAAATGACGCACCTGCCGGTAGTGGTTGACCCGAGCCATGCCGCCGGAATCACTTGGATGGTGGAGCCGCTTTCTCTTGCCGCCATTGCGGCCGGAGCTGATGGATTAATTATCGAGGTGCACCCACATCCCGAGCTGGCACTTTCAGACGGTGCGCAGTCGTTAACGCCGGCACAGTTCCAACCGATTATGGGAAAAATCAAAAAAACATCTGAATTTTTTGGCAGGCAATTGGGTTAAAGAAAGCCCCCGCTTTATGAAAGCGGGGGCTTTCTTTTGATCTACAATTTGTTTGTTGCTACGTCCGTTAAGCGATCTCCTTCAAGCCGGAAGACCGTCCATTCGGACATTGGTCTTGCGCCTAGGGATTTGTAGAACTCGATGGATGGCTTATTCCAATTGAGACACCACCAGTCCAGACGTTCGCAGTCGCGTTCGACTGCGATTTGTGCCAAGCAGACCAAAAGTGCTTTTCCATAGCCTTTTCCTCTGTATTTGGGATCCACATAAAGATCCTCAAGATATAAGTTTGCTTTTCCAAAAAAGGTGGAAAAATTATGGAAGAACAGCGCAAATCCAATCGGCTCACCTTGTTCTTGTGCAATTAGGACTTCCGCCTGTTTTTTTACGAACAGGGACTGATGTAAAATTTCTTCGGTCGCGACCACTCGATCAGCCAGCTTTTCATATTCCGCCAACTCCATAATAAACCGATAGATCAGCGCTGTATCGGCAGGTTCTGCCGTACGAATGGTAAAATCTTGAATTGATGTTTGATAAATCACACGGTCTCTCCTCTTGTCAATTTACAGGCACGAATGGCGTCTTCCAGCGTACCCGTAGAAATTAGAAAACGGTTGTTGTGACAAAAACGCAGGGTCTCGATTCCTGAAATTGCTTTCAGTTCATCCTCGGTCTTTCCTGCCCACTCAGCAGGAAAGGCATATTTAAGCTCCGGGTTTTCTTTGTCCACGGGGATTCCCTGCGCGCTGTATCCACCGCGCTGTGACGGATAGACAATAAAATCAGCATCGCTTCCTACAAGCACGTGTTTCCACGGTGCAAAGCGTTTGAGAAAAACGATGCCGTCCTTGCTGTCTGCATACGCGGCCTTTACCAATTTTCTAGCACGCTGGATGCCCCAAATCGATTCCAGTTTTTTTCTTAGCAGGGTTTCTGCAAAAGCCACCGCTTCTTCAAAACAAACATCCGGATCTTCGTCGGAATCCCAGCTGGGGTTAAATGAGCCGATCACATCCGCTATCGCATTTCCACAGCCTGTATTATCATCTTTGTCCAGCGGCTGTACAAAATATTCGTCCATCCGCTGTGCTTCTTCTGCGCCAACCAGCTGTTCGCCAAATTTCTGCCAAAGCAAGCCAAACGCTGCATACGCAACGCCGTTTGGGCGAACTTTTGCATCATGCTGGTGATGATCGAATTCTCCCAATCCGATATCAAACACCAGTCCGTCATACTCTTTTGGAACCGAAAACACACGGGTGAATTGAATTTTCGGATTCAAGATGCGCAGTAATGCGGACGAAAACACATCGTCTGCATGAAATTTTCCGCCATGCGTCATGGCAAAGTCTGGTACATTCATAAAATAAGCCACTCTTTCTTTGCTCTGTAAATCTTTTTCTAGGTTTGCAGGCTCGATTATCCTTCTTTTTTCTTTTGAAAATGATACGCAATGCGCAGCAGCATCTTATCCGGCACAAGTCGTTCCCCCGCATGCGCCAATTTCATTTGCAGTCCCGGTATAATCACCAATTTTTTTCGGAACATTTCGCGGATGGCATAAAGCGCCACGTCGCGGCTTTTTAGGCCCTTTAAGCTGAATTTCACGTTTGCGGTCCTGCTGAATTCGGTATCCACGGGTCCCGGGCAAAGCGCACCGATATAAACCCGGCTTTTGCTTCTGCGCAGTTCCTCATAGACTGCCTGCGTCAGCCGCAGGACATATGCTTTGCTCGCGTAATATGCAGATAGGAGCGGTCCGGGCAGAAATGCCGCGGATGACGCTACATTCAAAATATAACCAGCATTGCGGCGTTTAAAATCTCGAACGAACAATTTTGTCAAAATGTGAACGGCCTTGATATTTAAATCAATCATTTCTAATTCCCGCCGCAGATCGGTTTTATCGAATGAACCGAACAGCCCAAATCCTGCGTTATTAATTAAAACATTCAGTTCCTGCTTTTTGACTTGTTCATAAAGCGCAAAACAATTTTCCGGTTTGGACAAGTCGGTACAGATGATCTGCACATTTCCCGTAAGGCTGTTTTTTAATTCTTCCAACCGTTCCTGTCTACGTGCGACAAGGATCAAATCAAACCCCATTTTATTAAAAATAATCGCCATATCACGTCCGATTCCGGAGCTTGCACCCGTAATCAGTGCTTTCATCCAACCGCCGCCTTCATATAGATTGTATACGATTATCATACCATAAATTCCCTCAAATTTACACGGATTCCAAACAAGGGTGGATTTTCTATTGGAAAAGCGCTATGATGTTGAAAAGATACATAATTAATTTTTCACGGGAGGCTCTTATGAAACTGGTAATTTTGGAGCCACTGGGTGTGGCAAAAAAAACGCTGCTTAACATGGTGCAAAAAGCCGTAAACGGACGCATGGAGGTTGCCGCGTATGATACCCGAGCAGAAGATGTGCCGACGCTGATTGAACGGAGCCGCGATGCAGACATCGTGGTGCTGTCAAACTTCGCTTACCGCCGTGAAGTCATGGAGCACTGCCCCAACTTAAAAATGGTGTGTGTGGCCTTTACAGGCGTCGATAATGTCGGTTTGGAATACTGAAAAGAACGCGGCATTACCGTTTGCAACTGCGCCGGCTATTCGACTGCCGCCGTTTCTGATCTCGTATTTGCAATGGTGCTTGCGTTAGCACGCCGGATTATTTCCTGCAACGAAGCGGTACGTAGCGGAAATACCAAAGAAGGACTTGTAGGATTTGAATTGGAAGGAAAAAAATTCGGCGTGATCGGAACCGGTGCAATCGGACTGCGTACGGCAAAAATCGCTCAGGCATTCGGATGCGAAGTCTATGCTTACAGCCGAACCAAAAAAGAAATCCCCGGAATTACTTATGTCGAACTGGACACACTTCTTTCCACATGTGACATCGTTTCCCTGCATGTGCCGCATACCAGCGATACCGAAGGACTCATCAATGCGGAAAAACTGGCTTTGATGAAACCTTCCGCCATCTTAATCAATACGGCAAGAGGTCCGATTGTGGACAGCGCCGCACTTTCCAACGCCTTAAAAACAGGAAAACTTGCCGGTGCGGGTGTGGATGTATTCGAAATGGAACCACCGATTCCTATGGATCATCCCTTGATGTTTGCGCCAAATCTAATCGCATCGCCCCATGTTGGATTTGCAACACAGCAGGCAATGAAAAAACGCGCCGCTATTGTTTGCAGCAATCTTGCAGGATGGCTGGACGGCAAACCACAAAACGTGATCGTATAACAAAACAGGTTCTTCGCAAAAGCGAAGAACCTGTTTTGTTTGCGCGGGTGTGTCAAGGCTTATTTCTGCCACTCAACGGTATAAGTAAATTTATACTCTTTTTGCAATTCTTTGACCTTGTCCTCATTGTCCTCAATGAACGTTTCCGTATAAACGGTTTTGCCCTGCTTTTTGTAATCATCCAAAATTGCAGTCAGCTTTTCCCAGCACTCCTCGTGTCTCGGCTCCTCTTCTTCTTTGAGATCAATGATAAATTCCCGATGTTTGGGTATTCTTGCTTTCATAATTTCACATTCCTTTAAAAAAATAGCGCTCATGCGCGTACAGGCTTATTTTATCCAAACATCGGCGTTCGGTCAAGTCTTTTTATTTGGAAAAGATACAGCCGCCGAATCGGCGGCTGTAACGTTTTTTAGCTGTGCAGACGAACTCGAGCCGCCTGCGCAATTTTCCGTACATAACCAATCAAAGCAGATTGATTTGGGGCAGGCGTTTGTGGTGTGGACGACGAAGCCGATGCTTTTTTCAGCTGACTGCGCAGTTTCCGAACAGCCGGCCACGGCAGGTAAAAGACCGCCCATACCAGCCAAACAAAACACATGACAGCCGGCAGATATAACGTTCCCGCGGTGCGTTCGATCACTTCCAGTAAGGAATCCGGTGATGAACCACGTAAAAACAGATAATTACTGTTTAGAATAAAATTGGTTAGACTATCAAACACAGCCAATAAGAGCAGGGATAAAAAGCATTTTGGAAGCTGGCGATAGTCGGGACGGAAACCGTCGGCGAGCAAAAGCACCGGAATTAAGAACAAGACCGAATGCGCAAGAATAAACTGCAAATACATTAGATTCCACATTGGAAAATCGGTAACACCCGGCGTTAACAGTGCGCTGAGTGCGCCGGGAAGACCAAGGCAATAGCACAATTCCATTAAAAGCGGTTTTTTTGTATAAATTGCCGCCAATTCCACAAACAGCATGGCACCGCAGAGATGCAGGGGGAGCATATAGCTGATATCAAATTTACCGACAAATATAAGCCAAAGATTTCGAACCAATTCGGAACCCACTGCAATCCAGATACAGCTTTTCAGCACGATTGTTTTTGTTTCAGGTTTTTGTCTGCGGAACCAAATCGTCACAGCCGCACAGATGAGAGCTACAGCGGATAACCAAAGTAAATGTGTCCTGCTGAAGACAGGAGTCCAAAGTTCCTGCGGAGCTTCTCCTTCCAGCGCGAAAAACCAGTCCATTTTTCTCCTCCTTTAAATTAGAAGATTGATTGTATACGAATAGTATTGGCAAAAAATTCAGTTCGTAATAGATATTTGTATGATTTTTGCTTTTTTCGATATTCTATATACAAAATGTACTTGTCTTTTTCAAACGATTTCAATAAAAAGGTTCTGAATGATCACATTTATTCTAGTAATACAGTAAGAATGTGGTATAATCTAAATTACAAAGTTTGGTAAATCAGGGGGATTCTTAGTGAAATACTATAAAACCGACAGTATCAACCAAAGTGTCCGCCGTGATGCGGCACAATTCGTTTCAAAATCAGAAGAAGTTTACCGCAGACAGATTGTGGCGGTTGCCGAACAGCTTGCAGAAAATCGATCCAGACATCCGATTATTTTGATTTCCGGCCCTTCCGGTTCCGGAAAAACCACCACTGCCCTGCTGATTGAGCAGTTATTGGATAATTGGGGGTTCCAAACCCACACGATATCGATGGATAACTATTTCCTGCCTTACGATATGGGTCAAATGCCGTTGGATGAAAACGGTAACATTGATTTAGAATCGCCCAAACGGCTGGATGCTTCTCTTTTACAGCAACATCTTTCTCAGCTTATCAATTATGAACCGGTAGAGGTTCCGATTTTTGATTTTACGTCCCAAACCAGAACAGGTACCATCCCCTTGCACCGCAAAAAGGATGAACTCATCATTCTGGAGGGAATCCATGCGCTCAACCCCGCTGTGACCGGTCAGGCAGAAGAAATTGCAACCGGGATTTATGTCAGTGTGCGCACACGTGCAGAAAATCATACCGGAACATTACTGCATCCGTCAAAAATTCGGCTTACACGGCGGCTCATCCGCAATAAGCTGTTCCGCGGCCGCGAGTTTCATGATACGCTGGCCAATTTCCGTAGCGTTTCGCGCGGTGAAAATTTATTTATTATGCCCTATAAATATCGTGCAAAATACGATATTGATACCTTTTTTCCGTGTGAACTATCCATATATAAGCCCGTTTTACTTCCGGAATTGGAGAAAGTATCGAGTGACAGTGTTGAGTTTGCAGAAATTCGAGCATTTTTGGAAGCAGTTAACCCAATTGATGCACAACTAGTTCCGTCCGATTCGCTGATTCGTGAATTTATTGGCGGCGGCACATTTAATTAGCAGTTTCGAACATAACATTTTTCGACATTATAATACGAAGTTTTAATTTCTTATTTTTGCGAAAACCACTAGATGAAGTTGACAGATTGCATAGTTTATGGTATATTATTTTTAAAATTATATTTGTCTTTCATAAAAAGTTGAAGGTTTCGTAAAATTAAGTCCTTTTCCTGAAACAAATTTTACAGCCGCCTTTTGGCGGCTATTTTTCATTTTACAAAGACAGGAGGGGTCTAGATGAATTTAAATTATTTAGGAATTGACAGCTATCCACTTTTGGCTCATATAAATATAGTTTCTGTTTCATTACGGCTCCTGCTATCGATTGTATTAGGAGGAATTCTTGGGATCGAGCGCGGTCGAAAACGGCGTCCTGCCGGATTTCGAACCTACGTGGTGGTTTGCATTGGGTCCACACTAGCAATGCTTACCAATCAGTATCTCTATGAATACCTCAATGCACCCGATCCAAGCAGGATTGCCGCACAGGTCGTAAGCGGGATCGGTTTTCTCGGCGCCGGCACCATCATGGTCACCGGACACAGCCAAGTCAAGGGGCTTACCACAGCCGCCGGGCTATGGGGTGCCGCCGCGCTGGGACTTGCTATTGGATGCGGATTCTATACCGGTGCAGTTTTGGGCTGTTTGTGTCTTTTTATCGCAATGCAGGTTCTGCATACAATTGATACTTATTTAATGCGAAATGCGAAATGCATGCTTGTATATGTGGAATTTAAAGATATTAAATGCATCAGCCGGTTTTTAGGATACTTAAGAGCAAATCAAATTAACGCTTGTGAAATGGAAATGAATCGTGTAAAAGGACAAAAAGACAGTTCGGTTTCAATTATCACCAATCTTCAGCTTCCCAAAAAGAAAGAACATATCGTCATCATCGAAAAACTCAGCGACATCGATGGCGTTACATATATTGAAGAAATCTCTTAATTACTACGGTTTGCGGCTAAAGAAGAACGGGACAGGTTTTACCTGTCCCGTTCTTCTTGTGTAAATTTATGGTTTGATGTCTGCCAAAGAATCGATTTGATTGCGCAAATCTGATAACATACCAAGAAAAGCGGTTTTAACCGTTTGAAAATCCACCTGTTCTAAATTCGGACTGCTTATAATCTGCGGCGGATTACAGCCGAGCGGTTCCGGCATCAGCCGCTCAAATTCATACCACAGCATATCGTCATCCACAGACTTGACTTGTTCGAGTTCCTCATGTGTCAAATCGCCGATGCCGAACGTCTCAAAGATTTTATCCTGAAGCACCTGTTCAAACTCCAAATAAGTGGGGATATTTCGCTTGACCGGACGTGTTACATCCGAAAGATACGCCTCACTTGCATCATGCAACAGACATGCAAACTGAACACGGCGGCTCATTCCTCTTGCCTGCGCTTCCTTCGCGCAGTTGACAGAATGCTGTGCCACCGAATAAAAATGACGGCAATGGCCGTTTGCTCGGCAAAGGTGTGAGAGTGCATGGGCGATGTCATCCGCGTGGATCTGTCCTGTCTGCGGAGAAAACGGCGTAAAGTGCACGCCAGAAGCGGTCGTAATAAAATCTTCTTTTCCCATACTCCATCCTTTCCATTGCCTGTTTGCCTCTGGTGAAATTGCTTTTCTGAATTTTCTTTATTCTATTCACATTCGCAGCATATAATGCCCATCAATTTCACCAAATTGACAGTCGGAACGGGAGCCGATTTCAAAATGCAGCATCGCAATGCCCATATCAACCCTCTGTATTCCGTTTGGGTCGGACACCTGCGGGAATACCGTTCGTCCGCGATACAAAAAATGAACCGGCTGGCGATTCAATGCAGACGGCGCCTTTTGGACGGCGCGCATCCCCTTGAGAAAATCAACGGTCATATCTTCCGCGGTATACAGTTCATCAATCGGTTTTTTTGCATGATGCACCGCAAGACGAACCATGTGTTCTTTCACGGTTTTTTGTTTGGGGACTTCCCCCACTAAAATGATGCATACCAATTCTTCATCCGGCAAAAGCCCGATTTTTTCTTCGCAGATTTCCTTATGAAACGTTCCGCCGACCCAACAGGTTCCCAGTCCGAGCAAGGTCGCATCCAGCACCAAACGTTCCCCCCAATAGCCTGCTTTCTCATTGAGGTTGAGTTCTCTTTGTTTTCCTGCCATTGCAAAAAAGTGCCGCACACCGGAAAACAATCCGTAACCTGCGCTGATGCCTTTCATCACATCTTGGTCGTTCTCCACAAGCCGCATATGCAGGCCGCTTTGCTGATTATATATTTCCATGCGTTCCCGCAATTGATCGGCATGTTCCAGCGGCTTTGGCAAAAACGCACGCCGCGAGCATCGTTCGTTGATTGCTTTTTGATAATCAGTCATTGCAAACTCCTTATCTTGCTAGGATCACAGACAGTCTGACGACTGTTTGCCGAAAACAATCCAAATCAATTTCCAAATCTTATCGGAAGTCTTTGGCAGGATATTAGGATTCCCTCCCAGCAAGATAATATCCGCGGCATTGGTGTTTGCTCATTTAATCAATCGTCGTGTTCTGCCCAATCACGGCTGCGTGAAACAGCTTTGCGCCATCCGCGCAGAAGTTTTTGACGTTTCTCGTCCTGCATATCGGGCTGATAGCTGACATCGCATCTCCACAGCTTTTTAATCTGTGCGGTATTGTTCCATACCCCGACCGCAAGCCCCGCTAAATAAGCCGCACCCAACGCTGTCGTTTCCCGAATCATCGGGCGGCGCACCGGCTTATTGAGAATATCGGACTGGAACTGCATTAAGAAACGGTCGCGGCTGGCGCCGCCGTCTACATTCAGCTCCCTGAGCTTTGTTCCGGTATCCTTTTCCATCGCCTCCACAAGTTCCAGACTTTGATAGGCAATGGATTCCTGAGCGGCACGAATCAGATGTTCCCGGCGGGTTCCACGGGTGATGCCCATAATGCATCCGCGTGCATACATGTCCCAATACGGCGCTCCCAATCCTGTAAACGCAGGAACAATATAAACGCCGCCGGTATCTTCCACTTTCTGCGCGTAATACTCGGCGTCACAGCTTTCCGTAATAAACCGCAGTTCGTCACGCACCCATTGAATGACTGCGCCGCCCACAAAAACGCTGCCCTCAAGCGCATACTGCACCTTTCCGTCCAACCCGATGGCAATGGTGGTAAGCAGTCCGTTTTCGCTTTGGCATGGGGTGTCTCCGGTATTCATCAGCAAAAAGCATCCGGTTCCATACGTGTTCTTGGCGTCGCCTTTTTCAAAACAGGTCTGCCCAAACAAAGCGGCCTGCTGATCTCCCGCAATTCCGGCAATAGGAATCGGCACATCTTGAATGGTGACATGCCCGTATACTTCACTCGAGTTATGTACTTCCGGCAGCATTGCGCGCGGAATGTCCAGAGCCTCCAGCAGACGGTCATCCCAGTCAAGCCGATGAATGTTATAGATCATCGTGCGTGATGCGTTGGTATAGTCCGTCACATGGATTTCCCCGCCCGTCAGTTTCCAAATCAGCCAGCTGTCCACTGTACCAAACAGGATTTCGCCACGTTCTGCTTTTTCACGCGCACCCGGCACACGATCCAGAATCCATTTGATTTTTGTACCGGAAAAATACGCATCGAGCACCAATCCCGTGGCATCCCGAATATAATCCGTCAAGCCCCGCAGCTTGAGCTGGTCGCAGAGTTCTGCTGTACGGCGGCACTGCCAAACGATGGCATTATAAATCGGGCGGCCGGTTGTTTTGTCCCATAAAATCGTGGTTTCGCGCTGATTGGTGATTCCGATTGCGGCAATATCCCGCACATTCACACCGCTTTTCGCAATCACTTCCATCATCACCGCATACTGGGAAGAATAAATCTCCATCGGGTCGTGCTCCACCCAGCCTTCTTTCGGGTAAAGCTGGGTGAACTCCTTTTGAGCCATTTCCACAATGTTTTGTTCCTGATCAAACAAAATTGCGCGGGAACTCGTCGTTCCCTGATCCAACGCCATAATATAACGTGCCATGCCTAAAACCCCTCTCAAGCCGGTGCCGCGCTCTCCATACTGCGCGACGCCACAAAGTCGATTCCGGTTCCGCAAACATTTTGTACAACTACCTGCCCCAGTTTTATAGGGGCATGCAGTGTAACCTCATCCAGTGTCTTCATTGCCTCAAAAATGAGCGATTTAGGAATCACTCCATTGGTTTTGACCGGACATCGACGATGCATTGCGCCCTCTATCCGAACCGTGGAGGTGATGACTCTGGTAGGATTTAACAGTTCCATTTTACCATACGTTTCACCGCGGGGGCAAGAGTGCCCGGTGACTTTAAACCCGTTGTCTTCGTCTACATGCAGATGACAGCCTTTTGGGCAGACAATGCATATCAATTCTGTCATCGTGTTCCCTCCTCAATTGAAATCATGACCGTATCTTCCTTCGCTTTTTCCAAAAGCACTTTCGGAAGAAGAATGTGTTCCATTTCACCAGGCGCCATATGATCGCGTGAAAACTTTGCAATCTGTTCGGAACCGCTCGTTACCCGGATGGTACTGGTTTCGCAGATACGGTTGACACGGAAAAATACATCCGCGCGTTTCTCCACCTGCCCCAAGCGGATATGCTGTGGAACGGTATAGGTCACGCCATCCCCGTTTTTCAGCTGTAAAATACGTCCGTCCCCGCTGAATTCATCTTTTACATAACGTGCCGCGGCGGCTCCCGCGCGCTGGCTTTCGGCGGTCACAAAATCCACAAGATCATGCACATGCACTACATTGCCGCAGGCAAATACGCCCGGAATGGAAGTTTCCATATTTTCATAAACAATCGCGCCGTTGGTGCGCCGATCAATTTCAATTCCGGCTTCGCGGGTCAGTTCATTTTCCGGAATCAGACCCACCGAAAGCAGAATGGTATCGCAGTCAAACTCCTGTTCGGTTCCGGGAATGGGCTTTCGGTTTTCATCCACTTCTGCCACAATCACCTTTTCAACGCGCTCTGTCCCTTGAATATCAATAATGGTATGGGAAAGATAGAGCGGTATATCATAATCATGCAGACACTGTACAATGTTGCGGTTGAGTCCGCCCGAATACGGCATCAATTCCACGCAGGCAAGCACTTTCGCGCCCTCAAGCGTCATACGGCGCGCCATAATCAGCCCGATGTCGCCGGAGCCGAGAATGAGCACCCGTCTGCCCACCATATAGCCCTCCATATTAATATAGCGCTGAGCGGTGCCCGCTGTAAAAATACCAGCAGGGCGCGTGCCGGGAATCGCAATTGCGCCGCGCGTACGTTCACGGCATCCCATTGCAAGTACAATCGATTTCGCCTGAAGCACGCGGTAACCATCTGCACAGCTCACCGCGTGAACCTCACGCTGTGGCGTGACCGCCAGCACCATGGTATCCAAGCTGACTTCCACATTGGTATCTCGAAGCATTTCTACAAACCGACCCGCATATTCCGGTCCGGTCAATTCCTCTTTAAAATAATGAAGCCCAAATCCGTTATGTATGCATTGGTTGAGGATGCCGCCCAGTTCTTTATCACGCTCGATGATGAGGATTTTGCGCAGTCCGTCTTGATATGCCTGACAAGCGGCGGCAAGCCCCGCCGGACCTCCTCCAATTACAATCAATTCATACATTGTCGTTCCCTCCTGCCTTGGTTTCCCCAACCAGAATCACGGTTCCCGCTTTGTCCTGCACGATTTCTGTCGGGTCTTTTTTCAGTTCTCTTGCTAGGATTTCTAAAACGCGGGGGCCGCAGAAACCGCCTTGACAGCGTCCCATGCCTGCATTGGCGCGTCGTTTGATCCCATCGACCGAACAAGGCGGAATCGGAGAACGAAACGTTTCGACAATTTCTCCCTCCGTAATGGTTTCGCACCGACAGATTACCCGACCGTAAGAGGGGTCTTTTGCAATCAATGCCGCTTTTTCTTCCATAGAAAGTTCCTTAAAGCGGATGCGTTTTCGCGTATCGATAAACTCTGCTTTCTTTTCCAGTTTGAGTCCTGCTTGTTCCAACAATTGCGCCGCCATCACAGCAATTGCCGGCGCCGCAGAGAGTCCCGGCGATTTAATTCCCGCCAAATCGATGAATCCCTTTGCGTCCTCTGCCTGTGCAATGAGAAAATCGTCCGTCTCAGTGACCGCGCGCAAGCCCGCAAAATTTCGAATTGACTGCCTCAGATTCAGCGTCGGAAGGGACTTCCTTGCCATTTTTGCGACATACGCCAAACCGTCACCGGTCGTGGCGAGATTTTCCCTGTCTACCGGTTCGGAATCCGGTCCGACAATCAAATTCCCGTGCACGGTGGGCGACACGAGCACCCCCTTGCCCGCTTTGGTCGGACACTGGAAAATTACTCTGCCCACCTGCGAGCCTTCCGACTTATCCAGCAGATAATACTGCCCGCGGCTTGGATGGATGGAAAAGGTATGCTCGGCAACCATATCGTGTACCATGTCGGAATGAATGCCTGCCGCATTCAGCACGGTTTTCGCCTGATAGACTCCATTGGGCGTCGTCAGTTCATAGCCGCCATCCTCCAGCTTTTTAATTGCCGTGACACCGCTGTTCAGATACAGCTTGACGCCGTTGCGTACCGCGGTTTCTGCAAGCGCAAGCGTATACTCCCATGGGCTTACGATTGCGGCAGTTGGGGCATACAGCGCGCTCTTTACTTCCCCGCTTAGATTCGGTTCAATTGCTTTTACCTGTTCGCTGTCCAATACCGAAAGATGCGGGACACCATTTCGTTTTCCGCGCTTATACAATTTTTCCACTTGTTTGCTTTCCTCATCCGAAAATGCAAGCACAAGCGACCCGATCTGCCGATACGGTACATCGAGTTTTTGGCAGAGTTCCTTTGCCATCACCGAACCCTGCACATTGAGTTTTGCCATCAACGTACCGGGAGCGGGGTCATATCCCGCGTGGATAATTGCACTGTTTGCCTTTGTGGTACCGTTTGCAACATCGTTTTCACTCTCCAGAACCGCCACCGAAAGATGGTATTTTGACAGCTCATAAGCTGCCGCCGCACCAACGATTCCGCATCCGATTACAGCAACATCAAACATCATGTTCCTCCTTTACAAGCAGCAAAAAAGAGCACAACAAAACGCACCTGTTACGGTTTCGTTTTGCTATGCTCTCAATCTCAAATAGCTCATATTTTATTTACGACTTTATTATACTATAATTTTATCAAAAATGCAATTCATTTGCACTATAAAAACCATACTCCGGGATTGGTGGATGATACGGCGGCCGCTCCCGCGCTCAGCGCATTGACCACGTCTTCCTTGTCACTGATGAGTCCGCCCGCTATGATTGGTTGTTGGCAGGATTCCGCCAGCCGATGGATGATTTTCGGCATGACACCCGGCAGAACTTCAACAAGATCTGCGCCCTCCTGCGCAAGCTGTTTTTGTACGTTCACAAGCGCGATGGAGTCGAGCAGAAAAAAGCGCTGAATAGCCAAAAGTCCGTGGTTTTTGGCATAGCGCACCAATGCCGGTTTGGTAGAAATAATGCCGTCCGCACCGGTTCCTTTTGCAATGAAGTCAATCGATGCTTCCCGAGCGGAAAGCCCATCAATAAGATCAACATGCACCAATGCGGTTTTTCCGGCTTCTTTTATGCGCGCGACAATTTCCGAAATGGTTACGACCGTTCCGTAAAGCACAAACACCACCTGTGATTCGCTTTCCAAACATTTATCTAACCCTTCTTCGCTTTTTACCGCGGCGACCACCGGAGTTTCTTCCAACAGCTCAACCAGCTCTGAACGCTTCATCCGAAACCACCCTTTCCCAAATCTATCCAAATTATGTGCTACTTTTTAAGGTTTGTCAATCTTTTTGAACCATTTTTATGAACAAAAAGAAAGGGAGCTTCCCTTTACAAAGGAAACTCCCTTTACAACGCTAAATGGTGGGTTCGATTTCGCCGTCATTTTGTATCGACTGCGTATTTTTCAGCAATATGTCCACATGTTTTTCTCTCATTAGGAATCGGTCACCGCCGTTGATCTGCATGATTGCACGTCGGGTCGGTCCTTCATAATAATGAATTGTATCCGCTTGCTTTGCGCTGTCGCGATATGTGTACGTAACAGTCAAAAGCGGAGTATCTGAAGCAGGAGGCGTTTCGGTATATTCATCCGCGGAAACCCCAATCAGCGACTGGTAGTAACTCTTAAATCGAGCGGTATCCACCGTTTTTCCGCCGCTTGTAACTAGAAGCGAATCGTCTTCGCCGCTTATCTCAAAGGTAATGGCTTGTTCCGGTACTGTAACGGTAACCGACTGCAGCTCCTGAATATTAGGCATTGGAGCGCGTTTACTGACAAAATCGCCATAATCCATCGTCAGCCACGGCAGACGGTCTGATGCAATCGCATAAACGACCGGTCTGCCCTCCCGCATTAGATAAACAGTGGCTCCCTCCGATTTCCCTGCATACAGCACACACTTCTGTTGTGTGCCATTTTCGTCATACACCAATTCTACTGTCGCGCTCGGCTCTTTCAGCCCAAAGCTTTCCAGCTGTTCATCCGTCGGGTTTAGTGCGGCGGCTTGATCGGCTCGGATATTGAGCAAATCGGATAGAACTTGTTCTTTTTCGGAATCCACACTACCATGTCCCGGCGTTACCAAACGGAATGTTTCGAGCGCGGCGTCTTCTTCATCCGCTTTGCGTTCTATCGTAATCGGTTCGGCATCGGCCTGCCCTGTAAAGGTAACCTGCTTAATTTTTGCCGCTTCGCCGCTTTCTGTTTTTGGCGGTTGTGTGACCGCTGTATCCACAAGATCAACCAAACTGCCCAAAAAATTGGATACGGTCTGTTCGGCAAATACATAAACACTGTCGTCATCGGTCTTGCAGTAAACACCCTGACCGCCCGGTGCATCTGCACCAATCTCCAAAACATAGGTACTGTCGTCGCGGTAAGATGCTGTTACCACTGCTCTGGGCTGTTCCAAGCCAAAATCGGACAAACTGGAAACCTGTTCAATTTTCTGCTCGGCGTGAACAGAAAGCATTCCACTGCGCATGCTTTCCAATTTGCTTTCGGCAAGCGGAATTGTTTCATCTAAATCGGAAACTCGGATGGTTTTTCCATCAAACGAAACCGTAAAACCGCCCGCTTGATTGGTCACTTCAACCGAAGTCAGATCACCCTCTTGTTTCTGAAGAAGATCCACACCGGTTTGCGTAATTGAACTGCTTTCCTGCGGCGGTTCCGCCGCGGAATTATTTAGAAACCAAAGCAGTCCGCCCAGCCCGACCGCAAGCAAAGCAAACACCAATAATAGAATGAATTGCCGTTTCATAGCGTCCTCCTCGTATTATAAGTGGCGACGGTGCACCCAAACTGCGACACCGATGATCAAAATAACCAGCGGCAGGAGCAAGATAAAGATGCCGCCCAGCAGATAAGCCTGCACCATATTGGTAAGCCCCAGCTGATCGCCGCTGAGGTCTTTCGGTGCAATCGTAACCACATCTTCTCGATTGGTCAATGTATTAAATGCAGAAAGCAGATAATCGGCATTTGCCACCGATTTATTGGTCATAAACAGTTCTTCCAAAGATGCGGCAGACGCCACGGTTAACACATTGCTAGTGGCAGGTTTCCCGTTCACATCTTTTTTGTAAGTAGAGCGGATCATTGCAGGTGCCGCACGCAGATCGTTTTCGGTCGGCTGCCAGTTTTCGTCGGCATCCTGCGGCATCACAATGGCACTGTTGTAATAGGAAAGCAGTTCAGTGGTTTCATATCCGTCCTGCATTTCAAACAGACGATTTAATTCGCGTCCCGCATAGCTGACAAACCGGTTGTTTTCGGGAAGATTTCCACGATAGTCGTCAGCCGTATATTCCACGGTGCAGAGCGACGGCGTTGCGTAAAACATGTTGTTTGCATCGGATTCGAGCATGATGCCGGGTTTGACTTCAATGCCCCATTCTGCTAAAAATGCATCCAAATTCGGAAGTTCAAAAGCAGTCGCCGCCGGCGCATAAAACAGCGTCTTGCCGTATTTCTGCCCATTTTCCAAAAATGCATCGAGCTTTTCCAAAACTTTTTCATCCGGATCACGGCTTGTTCCGACCATGACCGCCAAATCTGCCTGCGGATCAATTTCCTCCGTTGCAAGATTCTGTTCCACAACTTCGAAATTGTTTTGTGTCAAAAGTGCGCGAAACGCTTCCGGAACAGCTTCTCCAT
>CALLQM010000044.1 GCA_938014855.1 uncultured Clostridia bacterium
CCAGCAGAGAGAAGATGATAGCCGTTCCCCGAATTACCCAGCTTTCAGTATGATGAAATAGAACGATATGAAAGCAGACTGTAAGAATGATAAAAGCAACGCCGATTCCAATATAGATTCTGTTTGTGGATAAGTTCTTTTTCATTCCTTATCATCAGCCCATAGATAGCCCATACCGTAAACTGTTTTAATATATTTTCTGTCCCCGGTTTCTATCTTGTTTCTCAAACGGTTGATGTTGACGGTCAAGGCGTGTTCATCCACAAAGTTTGCATCCACATCATACAGTTTTTCCAGCAGCAGTAACCGAGTAAGAAGTATGTTCGGATTGCACGTGAAAATTTTCAGGATTTTATATTCGGTGGTTGTGAAAAATACAGGTTCATCCTTGATGGATGCCGTCAGCTTGTCAAAGTCGATTATAAGGTCACCGCACATATAAAGATTTTGATTCGATAGTTTTCCTGATCGCTTCAAAACAGCGGCCACTTTTTTTCTAAAAATATTAATATTGAACGGCTTTGTAATGTAATCGTCCGCACCTAAATCAAAACCTTTCATCACATCGGCCTCCAGATCACGGGCGGTCAAGAATACTACCGGGATATCCTGTGCAGCCCTGATTTTTTTACACAGCTCAAAGCCGTCGCCGTCCGGTAAATTCACATCCAATATGGCAAGATGAAAAGAATCACTCCGTATCTTTTCCAGAGCCGATGCCGCATCATGGGCAGGAACCGCTTTATATTCATCCAGTTCAAGATTATAGCACAAACCGGAATTCAGCATTACATCATCTTCTACCACAAGAATTCGCTTCATTGTATCACTCCTTTGCTTTGTTTTCTTTCAGTCTGCTGTACGGTTATATAATCAAGCATTTGTATTCTTCCATTGTGCATCTCTAGCTTTTAGTGTATACGCCAATGCGAATAAAATCAAGAGAATCAACATTATGAGTTGTGCTACTCCTCACTTTTTCCTAGAAGTGAGGAGTCTTTTGCAGTAAAATTGCCCGACCACGAATACAGAGAAATGATATAATTGTTACCCATACTGCATGGGGTGAGGTTTCTCAAGGAGAATGGCGTCCTTATACTTCTTTTTCAGAGAAAACCGCAGAAGCACTCCACAAGCAATGTGCCTCAAAATGGCAAACCCTGCAAACAGAAAATGCACCCTTACGAGCAGTGACTAAAGGATATCTCCATAGTGTGTCGGAAAGCATGTACGACGAATTTATCTATCGTGACCCAAAAGATGAATTTCAAGAAGCTATGGTAATTGGAACAGTACTCGGAAAATACCAACTTGGAATTGGGAATGCATGGGTGACAAATCGTATTGAAAAAATGATTGTTAATGGAAGTCTATTTATCGCAAGTGAACTATAATCTGTTCATTTACAAATTAATTTCTTTCAAAAATATAAGGAGGAAACATGATAACAAATGAATATATTAATCGTGCAATAGATTACATCTTAGATCACATCAATGAGAATAGTATTTAAAAAGAAATATTGAGGTGCTTTTTATAAAAGTAACTGGAACAACTGACAGCGCTCCCTTAAACTGGAGTTATAGGAGAATATATGGATAACGCCGAGATAATAATAGGATAAACCGTAGTAAAGCTTGAAGGGATTGAACCACATGGTAGAAGTAT
>CALLQM010000045.1 GCA_938014855.1 uncultured Clostridia bacterium
CCTCAGCTGTTGATAGACTTTAAGCAGATTATTTCACTTTGCGGATGATTCCCATTGGCGTCTGCTCACTGCATTGTCCAAGAGGGTTATCTTTAAGAATTCGGCAGAGCAATTCGGCATCCATGCCTTTTTCAGAGATTCCAAGAATTTGGCCTTCCAAATCGTTGATGTCTGTGATGGCGACTTTTGCGCCGATGGTTGCCGCAATTTCGATTGCGACATCGTTGGGTTTGTCCGGACCCAGCACGACGCAATGGTTATAGGGGGGCAGTGTAAAATGGCAAGGGCCATCAATACTGCGTGCTTTGTAACCGGCAATTGTATAAAACCAGCCGCGTTTGTGGAATAGTTTGCCGATTGCGGAAATTGCGGCGGCAAATAGGATGCGAAGTGTGCCGCATTCCTGCAAAGCCATTTCCATGGTTTCCGGAATGCCAAGGCCGATTCCGTACGGCGTTTTTAAAACAAATTTACAAAGAAACTTTGCAAGCGGACGTGGGTGGATATCCTTCATCGGGATTGCGCGGCGCTGTGTGCAGGCTACTGCTTTTTCGGTAATAAAAACAATGTCGCCCTCCTGAAGCAAGGGAGAAACATATTGATCGACTACCTCTACAATATTATCTTGTTCGGTGATGACATGGGTCTTGATGCACAGGCGGCGATAGGAGACACCGTCCACTGTAATGATTTCATTTTTTTCGGGGTTGACTACGTAATCTGCCCCTTGATTTTCGTGGGTTTCGTTCACCGCGTTTGCCTCATTGATTTCGTTTGCCATTTTGACTCCCGCCTTACTTCTTTATCTCTAGATTATTTTGGAATTTTGTCACGCAAATTATACAACACCCATAGGTAATAGTCAAATTAATCCTCGTCGGGATTTGTCGGTTTTAGAACATTCCGGTCGCGCCAGATGCACCAAATGGAAATTGTGGCAATGACCACGACGCCGCCTAGAAGCGCAAAGATGCCGGGCCGCTCTCCGCAAAACAAGAATACCCAGACTGGATTGAGCAAGGGTTCGATCGCGCCCAAAAGCGAACAGGCCAGCGGCGGGCAGTCCTTGACAGCAATGCCGTACAACACATAAGGGATGCCAAGCTGGGCGATGCCAAGGATGAGGATGCTTAAAACGGCGGATGTTGTGATGGGCGTATCATATAGGAACATAAACGGAATTCCGACGGCGGCGGTTAGCAGTTGACCGATGAAAATGCCGCTCATGCGGCTTTCCGGATCGGTTGTTCCGGTTGCCAGATACATAACCGCCAAAGTAAAACCGGAACCAATTGCGATGCAGTTGCCCAGCAGACTGCCAGGAGACAATTGATCGAAAAAGAATAGCGAGATCCCGCCCATTGTAAAAAGCACAGTGAATAGATCCGGACGACTGATCGGCTGCTTTAGGAAAATAGTGGAAAATATAAGGATAAAAACGGGCGCGGTAAACTGCAAAACAATGGCGTTGGCGGCGGTTGTCAGCTTATTTGCGGTCACAAACATAAAGAAAGATGCAGACATAAAAATGCCGCTTACGACCGATGCGCGGTTTAAGCGAAAGGGCATTTTTGTGATACGCTGATAGGTGAGCACACAAATCGAAGCAGTCAAACTGCGCCATCCAGCGATCACAAAGGCATTCCAAGGGATGATTTTGATAAAAATCCCGGAAATGCTCCAAAGTGACGCACAAATGACCATCAGTAGGATTGCCCGTTTTTCCGGTTTAAGATGATACATTTTGGCCATCCTTTTCTCAGATAGTGGAATCTTCCCATATATTATCGTATTTAAAAAGAAAATACAAGGTCACTTAGCAGGATATGCTTTATTATTTTGCAAATTATGTGTATAATAATGAGTGTTAGATGAAAGATGAAATCATAAAAGGAACGAATTTTAAAAAATTTATTTTTAATAGGAGAAAAAATGGTTTTTGCAAATTTATTGTTTATTTACCTTTTTTTGCCTCTCAATATCATACTCTACTTTCTCTCTAAAAACATTGTATGGAGAAACCTTGTGCTAGTGAGTTTTTCCTTTGTGTTTTATGCATGGGGAGAACCGGTATGGGTGGTATTGCTTTTGTTTTCCGCTTCTTTCGATTATATGCATGGCCGCTTGATTGAACGGTTTCGGGGCACATGGGTGGCAAAAGCGGCCATGATCTCGTCGCTGTCGATCAATTTGACTTTGCTCGGAACCTTTAAATACAGCGGCTTTGTGGTGCAGAATCTACATGCTGTTTTGGGCACACATTTTGTGGTGCCTTCTTTTGCTCTGCCGATCGGCATTTCTTTTTACACTTTCCAGACTATCTCCTATGTTGTGGATGTCTACCGCGGAGATACAAAAGCGCAGACGAACCCGATTTATTATCTGCTCTATCTGTCCATGTATCATCAGCTGGTGGCGGGGCCGATTGTCCGCTACGCGGATGTGGCGCGGGAGATCCGCGGACGCACAACCGATGCGGCCAGCTTTTCCGAAGGGCTGACGAGATTTGTTTTCGGTCTTGCCAAAAAGGTGCTGGTTGCCAATACGGCGGGAAATCTGGCGTCGCAATATCTCGACGGCGACCTTTCCCTGCTCTCGGTGGGCGCCGCATCGTTGAAAAACATCTTATTTACCCTGCAGATCTATTACGATTTCTCGGCGTATTCCGATATGGCGATCGGACTCGGCCGCATCTTTGGATTCCACTACCGAGAAAATTTCAATTATCCTTACGTTTCCAGATCCGTGACCGAGTTTTGGAGACGGTGGCATATTTCTTTAGGCAGTTTCTTCCGCGACTATGTTTACATTCCGCTGGGAGGAAACCGCCGCCACCAGTATCTGAATCTCGCGGTCGTGTGGTTCCTTACGGGATTATGGCATGGTGCAAGCTGGAACTTTATCTTGTGGGGGCTTTATTACGGGGTGCTGGTCGCACTGGAAAAACTGTTCCTCCAGCGCGTACTAAAAAAAATCCCGGTGGTTTTCAGCCACCTATACCTTTTATTTATTACCGCCATTGGATGGGTGCTGTTCTATTTTACCGATCTAAACCGGCTGGGAAAATTTTTGCGCATCCTGTTCGGCGGGGCGCCCTTGTGGGACAGCCGGGTGGAAATTGCACTGCTCAACAACCTGTTTTGGCTGGTGCTGGCAATGGTATTTTGTATGCCTGTGGTCAAATGGATCAAAGTATTTGTTTCGCAGTGGCTGGAAAAAGAGCATCTGTCCGCCGCACTGCTTTGTCAAACAGCGGCAAATGCCCTGCTTTTGACAGCTTCGACGGCCATGCTGGTGGGACAAAGCTATAATCCATTTTTATATTACCGATTTTAAATTCTGCCGCAAAAGGAGGTGCGTATCATGAAGGATGAAAAGGAGAGTTTTCGTTACCGACCTGCCACACAAGCGCCCAAAAACCTGGATGTGGAGGAGGACTTCTTCTTCGAGAAAAAGATGAAAAGTATTATGCCGTAACCGGAACAAAAGGGTATCGTTGGATGGAAGCCGAAGTGGTAAAGGAGTTTCATAAAGAAGACGATATTGATCAGAG
>CALLQM010000046.1 GCA_938014855.1 uncultured Clostridia bacterium
AACCCGTTCCGCTACTGCGGAGAGTACTTTGATAAAGAAACCGGCGAAATCTATCTCAGAGCGTGGTATTATAATCCGGCTACCGGACGGTTTGGTGCGGAAGATTCGGCAAATGCAAGAGTATTTCGCAAGAAAAAATAACATTTACACAGGGTACCGCCGGATTCAATTTGAATCCGGCGGTACCCTTTCATTCACTGTGCGCATTTTGTATCGCTGCCCAGATAGCCTGCGTCACAGCAAGGTAGTAGGAACAGGCAATAATGTAAAAACCTATGTTCACCTTTGGGACGGACAAAATATCGTAGAGGAAGTCGGTGCGAACGTGTACATTATAAATTTTCTTATTGCTATATTGCGCAATTCCTATATAAAAAATAGGTACGAAAATATCCTGGTGATCTTTTGCCAGAAACCAAAGAAGCACTCGTTTAAAACGAGTGCTTCTTTTCTAAAATGTTATGATTGGTACATTAACGTTTCATCAAAGTCATCACCTTGATAATGAATGACTTTTTCGGTCAATGCACCGGTTGGACAAGCAAAAACACAAGCAAAGCAGGTAACACAAGCGGATTGATCAAAGTTTTTATTTGCTCCGGCTGCGACGACTGTCTGAGAACCTCGATTGACAAATCCCAAATTATTTTGACAGGCGATTTCGTTGCATGCACGCACACATCTCCCGCACAAAATACATTTATTGGGATCATAAGAGAGTACAGGGCTGGTTAAATCAATGGCAAGTTTTTCTTTATTTTGTTCAAATCGAGTTCCTGAAATATCAAAATCCCGAACTAATTTTTGCAGTTCGCAGGAACCCATAATACATGGATTCCCTTTATGGCAAGTCAAGCAGTTATGCTCATTTTCAGCCATTGCTAATTCGATTAAGATTTCTCTGTTATGCGCTAATTCCGCATCCTCTGTCACAATTTTCATATTTTCTTTTACAGGAGTAGCGCAAGCAGGGGAGAGATCTTTTTCTCCTTCAATTTTAATCAAGCACAGTCTGCAATTTGCATCCGGGGTTAAATCCGATTCATGGCATAAATGAGGAATTTGTATGCCATACTGTTCGCACGCCTGCATGACCGTAATGCCATTCTTCACTTTGTAATCTGTTCCGTTGATATTGACCGTAATCAAATGATCGGTCTGTTCCGGTGCAGCCTCGTTTCGATCAAAGAAAGCTGGGTACAAATGCAGCTTTTCCGCTGCTTCTGGGAAGGAATAACCGAAATCGTTTTGTTTTAAACCGGTTGATTCAAATGGTGCAGTAAGAACTGGACCTCTTTCCATTGTAAAGTTACCAACACCTATGGTTTTGACAATCTTAATGACTTTTTTATCTTGAAAGACCGAAGCTGCCGTTTCAAATCCATCTTCACAAGTTAAACAGATGATGGTGGTCGCTTGGTCAAATAAGTCTTTTTTATTGGGATCGTCTTTATGCTGCTGCGTCAGAGAATACATGCAGCCGATACTGATGAGCTCTTTTCCTATGACTTGATATCCATCCGCAGTTAGCATATTTTCAAGCAGTACCATATTATCATATCCGCCGACACCGCAGAATTTGATACAGGTATTACAGCTCCATAATACGATTTTATCTTCTGCATTCAGCTTGCTTTTCAGTTCATCATAACTTATATTTCTGAGTGATATAATCAATTACTCCACCCCTGTTTCTATCGGAATCTGCTTATTTGGCATTTTGTTTTTTCCGTCTGACCCGATCGGATATTCTTCGCCTAATTGATCTTTGTATTTTTCATAAGGCATCGCAATCTTTAAAACACCTTTATTGGTATCCGCGACGATAAGCCCAATATTGTCAACGGTTTCTACAATTTTTAGTTTGGGATAATTTCGCTTCAGATTGGAAACTCCAGCAGTACATGATAAAGCAATGACCGTGTTTACGGTATGATTGAGCTTTACCATGGCAAGGTAAGGCTCCATACAGCCAAACGGAAGCATAAAACCGTCCACGATGTGGTACCCATCTTTTTTTAGCTTTGATGCCAGCTCTTTCATTTTTTCAGGACCGCCCGCTCCGGACACTCTGATACAGGTATTACAACCGATGATGGAAATCATATCATGTTCTTTGTCCAACTGATCGGTTAAGTCTTTATATTTTATGGAATTACTAAAAAGCATTACATATCACCCTTTCTACTGTTTTTTTAGGATATCCTCATACTCGTTTCTAAAATAGGTCAATGTGCTTAAAACCGGATTGGATGCGGTTTTACCTAGCCCGCAGAGTGCGGTTCTTTTTACAACCTTTGCTAAATCTTCCAGATTCGCAAGATCCTTTGAGTTCGCATTTCCGGCACAAATTTTGTCTAATAAAGCTACCATTTGACGAGTACCTTCTCTGCATGGTAAACATTTCCCGCAAGATTCACCTGCACAGAAGTTCATAAAGAAACGAGCGATATCAACCGCAGATTTTGTTTGATTGATTGCAATCATTCCGCCTGATCCCATAATGGTGCCCAGTTTTTCAAGTGGTTCATAATCCAAAGGAGTATCAAAATAGCTTTGGGGCAGGCATCCGCCGGATGGTCCTCCAAGCTGTACCGCTTTTATGGTTTCCCCAGTATCCGAACCGCCGGCAATCTCATTGATGACGGTGTTTATGGTCGTACCAATTGGAACCTCAACACAGCCAACATGCTTGATATCGCCGGTAACAGAAAAGATTTTTGTTCCTTTGCTTTTTTGCGTACCGATCTTAGAAAACCATTCACTGCCATTTAAAAGAATCGGGGAGATGTTTGCCAAAGTTTCAACATTATTAATGACGGTCGGTTTTGAGAATAACCCTTTTTCAGCGGGGTAAGGGATTTTTAATCTCGGATTTCCTCGTTTGCCCTCGATCGAGTGAATCAATGCGGTTTCTTCTCCACAGACAAATGCGCCGGCACCTTCATACACTTCAATGTCAAAATCAAATCCCGAATCAAAAATATTTTTTCCCAATAAGCCGTAACCTTTGGCTTGGGAAATTGCTTTGTTCAGCACCTCAATCGCCAACGGATATTCTGCTCTGCAATAAATATAACCTTTGTGAGCACCGATGGCTTTTCCCGCAATCAGCATTCCTTCCAGAATGGAATGAGGGTCGCTTTCTAAAACGCTTCTGTCCATGAAAGCACCCGGGTCTCCTTCGTCCGCATTACAAACAACATATTTTTCTGAATCGCTGGACTTTGATGCAAACTTCCATTTTAGTCCGGTTGGGAATCCGGCACCGCCGCGTCCTCTTAGTCCAGACTCCAAAACAGTATTAATAACTTGTTCGCTGGTCAGTTCTTTTAACGCTTTGTAAGCCGCCTGATACCCATCTCTTGCAATGTAATGATTGATTTTATAATATGTATTTTTAGAGATAAATTTCTATTTTAACAGTAACTTCTACCTCATTGCTCCATATGTCGTTACTTATTGCATAAAGACAGGCTAATCACCTATTAGTATAAATAGATTATAAAGGAATAATTGAACTATCTTGGTAAGCCATTTTTTTATTACAGCGGTTGGTTAATCTAAATAGTAAACTAATATTGCGTAAAATAGAAACATAGGTTACCATAGATGTTGTTAATAATAAGATGGAAAGGATGGTTTTCATGGTGTTCTTTCATAAAGCAGCAGTGGCTTTGTTGCTCAGCTTAATTTTAATGCTGAGTTTCAGCGCATGCGCTGAAACTCAATCCAACGAGATTGAACCGCAAAGTTC
>CALLQM010000047.1 GCA_938014855.1 uncultured Clostridia bacterium
AGCGGGATACCATGTTTTTGTGCAAGCTGCTGGCATGCTTGGATTTCATCTTCTGTTATAATATCCACCACAGAAAACTGTACGTGTGGGACGTATTTCTTGCACTCGTCTGCAAAATCTAACATCGCTTGAAAAGATTTGAGCCCAAACCTGCTCTTTGTAATTTCTTGAAAACGCTCTGCGTTGGGCGCGTTGAGGCTGATGGAAACCGAGTCAATCAATCCTTTCAGCAAAGGGGCAGTAAGCTTTTGATGTATAAGGTCAGCAAGACCGTTTGTGTTGATGCGCAGGGGAAGCGCGCTTTTTTGTTTGATTTCCCGGCAGATTTCTAATAAAACATCCAGCCGTTCCATCGGTTCGCCAAAACCGCAAAATACGATTTCCGTGTATTTATTCAAATCAAGTTTCCAAAGTTCTGCGAGTACTTCTTTGGCTGTTGGCTCTTTATTTAACCATAGATTATCAGAATCTCCAACGGTGTCATGTCCGTCGCGGATGCAGAAAACACAGCGACAGGGACAACGGTTGGTCAAATTGAGGTAAATGCTGTTTTCTAAGGTATAAACCAATTGATTCATATGATCGACTCCTTTAAATTGCCGCTTTTGATTTTATGTTTACCCGATCTAAAACATAACCTGTCAAGAAAAATACAAGAGCACTACCGGCAGATTGCAGTAAAGATCCCGGGATTTCTGCCAGTCCTGCCATGACGTTGCCTGTAATCAATACACCAGCAAAATAATATCCAACCAGTGTAATGATGCATGCTCCACCAAGAGCAAAATAGTTCCGCTTGCACAGAATCGTTTTGCTTTGGTAAGTGAAGCACAACGCTACCAAGCTTTTGATAATGACCGTTGCCGGCAGCCAAATGATTCCACCGGGGGAGAGCGCGTCGGATAGCCCGGCGCCAATTGCACTTGCGGCCATAGCATAAGGAGCGGGCAGGATACTGCCTGCAAGATAGACAAATGCGTCCCCAAAGTGCAGATATCCTCCGTTTGTGCCAATCGGAATATGGAAAAAGTAGGCGGTTGTTACAAAAATGATGGCCGCAAACAGCCCTGCGAGACATAATTTCTTTGTTTTAGTTTGGTACATTTGGCGTCAGCCTCCTTAGATAGGATTCATATGGGATGCCATATTGCGGGTCACAGTCATCGTGACATCCGTGGATGGCAAGCGTAATAAAATCGGTCGCAAGCCGGATTGCATCGGTCAGTGACTGACTGCGCATGATTGCACCGCATACAATCGATGCAAACACGTCACCTGTCCCGGAATAGCAAACACCGGTATCGTGATAAATGAAACGGTCTACTTTATGATTTGCTAAGTCAATGCAAATATTTTGTGCTTCATTTTCACTTCGGCATCCGGTTACAATCACATGCGTCAGCCGTTTCGCTTGAATACGGCTAGCAATCTGCAAGAATTCTTCATCGGACAATTTGTACCAGTCTGTTTCAGATGGCATATCGGATAATAGGAATAGTTCCGTTGGGTTGGGTGTAATCATGTGTGCATGACCTATCAGGCGTTTTATCTCCTGCAGATAGTCCTTATCAAAACAGGAATACAGTTCACCGTTGTCTCCCATAACCGGATCGACCAATACAAATGCATTGGGATTTAGATTAATAAGCTGTTGGGTTAGAATTGTCGGCTGTTTGCCACTTCCTAAAAAGCCGGTATAAATTGCGTCCGGAACCAGCTTGCGATCGTTCCAATGTTTGAGAATGCAAGGAATCTCATCGGTCATGTCCAAATAAGAATAATCTCCGAATCCAGTTTGGTTGGAAAGAATGGCAGTGGGAAGTGGAATGCAGTGATGACCCATTGTCGATAGAATCGATATTGCTGCATTCATAGAGCATCTGCCGATTCCGGAAAGATCTTGAACTGCTACAATGTTTGCCATTTTTACCCACTCTTTCTTTTCGTATTATCTTTAGTATAAAAGAAACAAATTCACCCTGCAAATTGCAGCTTTAGAGGTGCTAAAGTGTTAAATTTATAATAAACGCCTAATTTTCACTTCATCTAAATAAATTAAATTAGTAATAGTATTGACAAAAACGATCATAGCTAATTATGATTTTATATGACTAGTAATAATAGCTAGATATAAGACTATCAATAACTATTATTTGTGCATTATATAAAAATAAGCAGACTTTGCAAAAGCAATGTCTGCTTAAAAGACTTACGTTTGTGTTTATTGTAAAGCGAAAGAAACATCATCTACTATTAAAGCGGGATAATAATTGTTATTGACTTGTTGCAATGATTCATATTTTGGAAATTGTAGAATTGGAGGAATCAGTAGATTTTCAGAGTTTCCTTCATTTTCAATATTAGTTGGATGATTGATTTCGCTCTTTGCAATGTTAGCGTTTTTCGCTGTAACTACATAGGGTTCCGCGTAAATATCAATTCTTGCTGCAGTCGTACAGCATGGAGCAGGAATGGTAAGAATTCTTAAATTGCTGAAGGCATAATCAATAATAGAAAATGATTGCGCATGGATGGTACCTCCAACAATCTCACAACATGGAGTTAAAAAGGTTACTGTAGCTGTCATTCCAAAAGGATAACCAAAAAATTTTGCAAACAAAGAAAACTCGTAGCAACATTTAGGAACAACATCGGTGACGATTTGGCTAAGGGTTGCGTCATCCTTGATGGCAACAGAATAATTTCCGGAGTGAACCAAATAAGGAAAATCCACTTTACATATTTTATCTGGTGTAGTAGTCGTCCAACCCGTAGGAATATGATTGGAAAACAGTTCCATTCCACCGTTTGTGACCAATTCACCGCATTTTGGACAACATCTAGACATAGTTGTCCCTCCTTATTTTTTTATTTGGAGTTATCCAAACTATCCTATGTCAAACATTTGTGAACCGTTCTGCGGTATCGTTTCTATTTAGATAAATAAAAAATCCGGTAAATCTTTCAATTTACCGGATAAAACTGTTATACAGGAGCTTTTTCATTCGATTTTGATCGGATGTGTGCGGCAACTTTGACATCTTCCTTTTTAATATGGTTAATCAGCCACGCAGCGATCACACTATTCACTTTTGCAACCAGAGCAATGTTGGCGCCGCCTTTGTCAAACTCCTCTTGAATACCACGAACAGATTTTTTGAATCCCTCGTGATACTTCTTATGATTCACTTGATCAGGATATCCAAATTTCTTTTGCAGTACTTCTTCATCTGCAAAATGACGGGTTATGTAGTCGCTTAAAAATTGAAGTGTGTTGCCAATTTCCGAACGTCCTTTGCCTTTGGAACAAGCGTCCAATAAATTGTTGATTGCATCAATCAAATCATGATGCTGTCTGTCAATGGCAGAATTACCAGTTTCTAAGTCCTTTGTCCATGCATATGCCACTATGATCAACTCCTGTCATATATAATATATTATGTTATGGATTACAAAAGAGAAGAACGCATTGATTCGCTTTAATCTCATAATGAGTATTATTATTATTTATAGTATACTTTATAAAGTGTACGATTGTCAACTACTTTTATGATTTATTAAATTACGATTCCGCCATTTGGGCTGATAACTTGTCCGGTTAAAAAATTCCCCTGATCGGACGCTAAAAAGAGAATTGTACCGGCGATATCTTTTGGTTTTCCGATGATACCTAATGGGGTTTCCTCACAGAGACAGTCCTTTGTTTCTTGATCGAGCTGAACGTTCATCTCGGTATCAATCACACCCGGCGCCACGCAGTTGACGGTGATGTGAGACGGTCCGAGCTCTTTTGCTAACGCTTTGGTGAATCCAATGACAGCCGCTTTGGATGCGGAATAATGCACCTCACAAGAAGCGCCTGCGATGCCCCAAATCGAGGATTGTACCGTATGGAACATGCCATCCATATTGATTGCAAACATGCGGTGCCACTCCTCCGATGTAAGATCGGTAAACAATTTCTGCTGAGCAATTCCGGCGTTATTGACCAGCACATCGATCTGCCCAAACCGCTCAGTCGCTTGGCTGACCATGGAATCTACTTGAATGCGGTCGGATACATCCGCGCAAAAAATATCCGCATCTGCTCCTGCTTTTTTTAGTTCTTCCAGCAAGTAAATTGCGGCCTGACGGTTGGTGTAATAGTTGATTGCAACACGATACCCCGCGTTTGCAAATTGTCTTGCGGTTTGTGCGCCGATGCCGCGGGACGCGCCGGTTATCAAAACTGTTTTTGACATGCGATTTCCTCCAAAATCAAAAGCTCCCGCCAATTGACGGGAGCTGAGCGTATCTAGTTAATCATCCAGATAATTTTTGACAAGCAATTGCAGCAACTCATCTCGGTCAATCTTTCTGATCAAAGCCCTGGCGTTGTTGTGCGTTGTGATATAGGTTGGATCTTCTGAAAGGATGTAACCCACGATTTGGTTAATGGGGTTATAGCCTTTTTGACGGAGTGCATCATAAACAGAAGTTAAAATTTCTTTAAGCTGTTGTTCTTTGTCTTCATGGATTGAGAACGATATCGTTGGCTCGTGCATTACATCACCCCTTTTTAACTATTTTACAACAAAATTCGTCAGTAAGCAAGGAAATTGCAAAATTAAAAGATGCTTATCAATATTGTATGAATAAACCATTTGCAATATACGTAAAATGGGAACCGTATTTGAACGGTTCCCATTTTTTTAAAACGTTAAGAACGAATTTCGACTCCGATTGCTTTTAATGCTTTCAAAGCACGCTTGACTGCGGCATCTGCTTCCTCGTCGGTAAGCGTACGGTCGGGTGCACGCAGTACCAAATTGTAGGCGACGCTCTTTTTGCCGGCCTCCACTTGTGCACCGCGATAGACATCGAACAAACTAATTTCTTCCAAAACAGCTCCGGCCGCGGCAGAGATTGTTTTTTGCAGTTGTGCAACTGGGAGTTCTTCGTCACAAATCAGTGCAAGATCTCGAGTAGAAGCGGGGAATTTCGGCAGAGGACGATAACCCTTTTCCGGCGCAACGTGTTGAAACAGCTGTTCCACATCCAAACACGCGAGATAAGCACGGGTTCCGATTTCATAGTTTTCCAATACAGAAGGATGAACCTCACCGATGATACCAAGCGCGGTATCGCCAATTCGAATCTCGGCACAGCGTCCGGGATGGAAGGTCGGGTGATCGCTTTTCGCCGTAACTTCATAGTCCTCTACGCGAAGTGTATGCAGTAACGTTTCAACAATGCCTTTCAAGCTAAAGAAGTCGCAGTCTTCACCGTACATGCCCATGACAACGATCGGCTTTTCTTCCGGAAGCGGCTGATCGTTTTGCGGGATGTAAATCTTGCCCACTTCATACAGCTCTGCAGTTTTGTTGCGGTTGTTGTAATTGCGGGAAAGCACTTCCAACATAGAGGGAATGGTGGTGGTGCGCATAACGCTGGTGTCTTCGCCCAATGGGTTGCGGATTACTACGCAGTTGCGGCAGGAACTGTCTGCCGGCAGGTTGATTTTATCGTAATATTTTGGACTGATAAACGAATAGGTGGAGACTTCATACAGCCCCTGTGCCTGCAGTACACGTTGAATACGGCGCTCAAATTTCTGCGTTGAGGTATATTGTCCGTTTGCAATTCCTCGAATAGCGGAAACGGGGATTTTATCGTAGCCGTAAAAACGAGCGATTTCTTCCGAAATATCCGCTTTATGCTCCAAGTCATTGCGGAAAGAAGGTGTAATGACGTCGTCGCCATCAATCTTACAACCCAATCTCGTAAGAATGTGATGCATTTTTTCCACAGGCATCTCAATGCCGATAAACCGATTGATCCAATCCGGCTCCAAAGGAATCCGGTATTCGGTATGGTCGGAGTGGTCTGCATCAATTATGCCGCCGATGACTTCGCCAGCGCCGAGCAGTTCAATCAGTTCGCACGCACGCTCTACTGCAGGAATACAGGTTTCCGGATCCAATTGTTTTTCAAAGCGAGCAGATGCTTCGGTGCGCATGCCCAGCTTTTTGGCGGTCAGCCGTACGGATGGACCGCTGAAGCAGGCGGATTCAAATACGATGGTGTTCGTATCGTCGCCAATTCCACTGAATTCACCGCCCATGACACCGGCAATAGCGGAAGGTTTCTTTTCATCTGCAATCACCAGCATATCGGATGTGAGCTTACGTTCTACACCGTCGAGTGTTTCCAATGTTTCGCCTTCGTTGGCGCGGCGGACGATGATCTTGCCGCCTTCTACATATTTATAGTCGAACGCATGCATTGGCTGGCCATATTCGAGCATGACATAGTTGGTAATATCAACAATATTGTTGATTGGACGGACTCCAGATGCACGCAGGCGTTCACGCATCCAACGGGGCGATGGGCCGACTTTGATGTTTTTGACCATACGAGCCGCATAGCGCAGGCACAG
>CALLQM010000048.1 GCA_938014855.1 uncultured Clostridia bacterium
TCCCGCGGCAGAGCATCCGGACTGGATCACAAACGGTTATCTCAATCCTGTAGAGCCCGGTGTGCAAAAGCTCACAGGAAAAATTGGGGATGTACTGACCTCTCATTATGATATCGCAGGGGTTGTGCTGAGCGGAGTCGACAGCAGTATTTATAAAAATGTAGAAAATTATAGTGATTACGTTGCCCGTGTTACCGCACACGCTTATGACGCAATTCGGCTCAAAGATGAACAGCGGCTTGGCATGGTAGTAAATGGTACATACATTGAATCGGACTCCACACCGAATCTTGCCGAAACTCCCATAAAAAAAGGCGATTTGGACTTTGTGGCAGTTACCTCTTCCGGTGACGCCGGGTCGGAATCATTCACATCACAGCTGAATGCATGGAAACAACTATGCAATTCGAAGTCAACCGATACACGAAAAGTCGAATACTATACATTGCATACAGCAAGTGAAGATCAAGCATTCGTCCATACAATTGATGAAAGTCTTTATTTTGAACGAAAGGCAGGCGCATCCGGAATTGTTGTCAGCCATTATTCGTCTTTAAACACGGAAAATCGTCTGACAGCCTATTCCCTTGCGGCAACTTTTTCACAGATTCGGTCATCTGCAATGCCTGATCTTAGTTATCCGAAAACATTCTCAATCACACGCCCTGAACAGGAGCTAACGCTCGATTCTTCTTGGGAAACCTATTTTATTGCCGGTACATCCGATCCGGAAAAACCAATCTATTATCAAGGATCTGAAGTTGAGCGCTATGGTAAAAACGGACTTTGGGGCAAATTAGTACCTGTTGCCTACGGAACCAATACCTATACATTCCAACAGGGCGATCTTACAAAAACGGTTACCATTGTACGCAGACAACCCAGCGGCGATGTGCCAATCAACACAATTGTGAAATCATCCGTCTATCCTGCCAACCCGGAAGCAGTCTTATACGGAGACGCGCTTAAGCTCTCCTGTACGGCGCCTTCCGGTGGAACGGTAACTGCTACCATTGCGGGGATTACGCAGGCTTTAACGCAGGTTGCGCCGGCGCAGGACGGTTTCGCCGCTACATATCAAGCCACCCTTGATGTTTCCGCGCTTGCTGAACCCGGCCAAATCAAAAAGATTGGT
>CALLQM010000049.1 GCA_938014855.1 uncultured Clostridia bacterium
TGATCATTAAGCAGTTATCCGTTTTTGTGGAAAACCAGCCGGGCAGGCTTGCGGAAATAACCGATGCGCTTTGTAAAAAGGATATCGACATTCGTGCGCTATCGATCGCAGATACCACGAATTTCGGCATCCTGCGTCTGATAGTCAACCATCCTTCCCGTGCAGAATCTGTGCTGAAAGACCAAGGGTTCACCGTCTCTCAGACTGATGTAATCGGTATCGGTGTGGAAGACCGGCCGGGAGGTCTGTGCCACGCACTTGGCGTGCTCAGAGATGCAGGCATCACCGTGGAATATATGTATGCGTTTGTGAGTAAAGCGGAAAAAACGGCGTTTGTTATTTTACGTGTAGAAGATAACGAAACGGCAATGCGAGAGCTCAAAGAGCACGGTGTGACACTTCTAAGCGGAAGTGAAATATATTAACGCAAATTTTAAAAGCGGGCAGGGAAACCTGCCCGCTTTTATGATTCGATTATTTGATAGGTTGGATTAAAAAATCGGATGTCTGTATACACAAGATCAGAATAATATACGAAACAGTTCGGAGTGTTTTGTGCAAGGGTAAAAGTGACGGGGTCGACCATCATAAGGCTGTGGTTATAGCCTTCATCGGAATCTTTTGAACCTTTTGTGCAAACTTGAATCAATCCACCGGGCTTTAGCTGATGAATTGAATTGACCACTTCACCTATAAGACCGCTGTTTTTTTCTTCTGTTGCATAATTCCAAAAATGCTCCACATTTTCCCATGCAGGGGAACCGCCTCCCGTCCCGGCAAACCATTCGGATGTCATCCTATCCTGTAACTCATCGGGCTCTATTCCTTTACAAAATCCATACCAGATGCATTGTGATGCATAATTGGAGCAGTTGCCCATCCAGTCACTGATACGGTAAAAAGCGGGGTTAGCAGATTTTATATAAGTTTTCGCATATTCGGCGGCACGTTTGCCTTGGTACAGAATCGCATTATCAGGAGGACTTACCTGCAAATTGGAGATATGTATAGGCTGCATTTTAAATTCCTGTTTAAGCTGGCTGAGCATTCGTTGTTCAGTTGGAACGGTCAAAGCTGTTTGAAATCCAAATTTTCGTTCAGCTCCCGGGAAAAAATGAAAGGTAATGACCCAACGGCCGTCGATTTTTTTCAGCCGCATCGTATGTTGTGCATTCATAGCGAAAAAAGGCGGATATACGCGATCTTTTTGACCGGTAATTGTAAAATGAATGGTCTGTTCATCCTTTGAAAAATCATTCATTTGTTTCCAAACCTGCATGCGCTCATCATCGGCGTATTTATTAAACGTGATCGTATACGGAACATGCTCGGTAGAAATATAGCATAAATTATGTTCTGCGATTAATTTTCTTCGCTGAATCAGCGTTTTGAGCCATACTTCTTCGTTGCGATTTCGCAGTTCATTCCTATCCAACAAATCTTCTACCGTTTGATACTGCAAACTTGTATATGCCTCGTATTGTCGATCAAAAAACTGTTCAATCGTTTCTCTAGGTGTTAAAACTGGCTTTGTGTTCATCTGTTTTTGAGCATCCTTATACGCATCCTTTACAGAACAACCCGACAATAGAAAGATGCAGGTACAAAAAAGAATTGTAAGTTTCATCATAGTAACATCCCTTCTCGTTTCATTTTATGTCTAATACTTTTCATTTAGGAGTTAAAACATAAAATGAAATTCCCCACTGTCCAATTTGACAATGGGGAATTGAGAAAGTCTTTTAACCTTGCATTTTAATTGTTTCTGTTTTGCAGGAAGATACGAACTCTGGATTCAAATCGTTATTTCCAACGACTACATACATTCCATATTCCAACTTTTTAATTTCTCCTTCCACTGTACTGCCTCCAACGCTTACTTGAACATCATCGCCAATGGTAAGTAAGCCAAGTGCGGATTGCAGATTCACAGTTTGCATCGCATCCTACCGGTTCAGGTGATGAAACCGGCAAATACTCAATGCTGTCGTCATAGGTTGCACCCGGAATTTTGATGCTTGCAATTTTGCATAGGGATATGGCCTCATCTTTGTCTGTCAAAACGAGACCTGCATTTTCGTTGGAATCGGGTGGAGGATAAAGGGAAAGAGGAACACCTGTGGTATTACCGCCGTCCTCCATATTAAAGTTCATGGAAAGGCAACCCTTTATCGGACAATTTTTTAAAGGAGTGCTTGCCTAAATTCAACAGGGGTTTTGTAACCAAGAGTACCATGAATGCGTTTGTTGTTAAACCAATAAACATATGCCATTAGTTCAGTGCGTAAATGTTCTAAGGTTTCAAATCTCCTAAAGCGTACAAACTCTGTCTTAATGATTTTGAATTGTGATTCTGCAACGGCATTGTCATATGGGCATCCTTTGGCACTTAAAGAACGTTTAATGTTAAATTCTTTGAGCAAATCATCAAGCAAACTATTTTTAAATTCGCCGCCACGATCGGTATGGAAAATGCCGAATTTGTTTAAATTCGTTTTTACTGTTGCAAATGCTTGATGGACAAGTTTGGCATCTTTATGTTTTCCACAACTGTAACCAACAATTTCTCGATTGTATAAATCAAGCAAAATGCATATGTAATTCCAATCATTACCCACACGTACATAAGTCAAATCACTTACAATAACTTCACCTTGTGATTTATCATGAAACTTCCTTTCCACGATATTAGGCTGATTTTCATTGTTTATATGATCTTTATAGGGGCGGTATTTTTTGGTGGTGTAGGCTGATACAAGGCCATTATACCTCATAATCTTAGCAATACGGTGTCTTGATATATTGTGACTAAGTTTTGCTAATTCAACTTTTAATTTCCGTGTTCCATACACATGCTGATTTTCATTAAATATCTTTACAACTAAACTACTTAAATCATCTTTTTGAGATGCTTTTTCTTTATATGCATAGTAGGTACTGCGAGATATTTTAAGGGCTTTGCACATTTTTAAAATAGAATATTTATGGGCGTTTGCTCTGATAACTTTTACTTTCGTCCCATTATCAGAGCTGCTTGCTTTAAAATGTCATTCTCCATTAAAAGCTGTTTGTTTTGCTTTCGCAATTCTAACAGCTCTTTTTCTTGTGGTGTTCTATTTTCCGATTCTTTAAATGAACCACTATTATTATATTGTTTTACCCATTTATGAAATGTAGATGGGGTTAATTCATATTCTCTGATTATTTCACTTGATGGCTTCCCACTCCCATAAAGTTTTACCATTTGAAGTTTGAATTCTTCTGTAAACTTTCTCACTTGTCGTTTTGCCATTTTTAAATCTCCTTTTGCTTTTCTTTATTATATCAGCTCCTCATAAAAACTGTCCATTTTATTGTAGCCTATCCATTGCCCACTTCTATACCCTCAACGGAATCAAATCCAAAACTGTCGGCGACGGTC
>CALLQM010000050.1 GCA_938014855.1 uncultured Clostridia bacterium
TTAATCACCCCCGCTATAAACATTAAAATAGTGGTCAGTATCAACCAAGCGCGAAAATCCGGACTGTCGGCAGTCATACATATTATGCCGAACAACATATATGTAATGGTCTCTTTCATCTGACGCTTCCTTTCTAGGCTTGTCCATTTTACGAAGCTTGTTCGCTTTTTTGTTGCTCAATCCAAGCCATCAAATCCTCTTTTTTTACCCGCCACAGACGACCCACCTTAAAAGCTGGAAAGCGCTTGTTTTGCGCAAGATATTTTAAATTCCCTTTTGTAGAGCCTACTATGCAAGCAGCATAATCAAGATCAAATATGATAGGCACTCGCCCCCAGTTACAAATGATTTTGTTTGCCATTTCTTAAACCTCCCCTTTTAGGAAATTGTCCTTCTTGCTTTTTCAAAAGATTGTAAATCTTCCTTTTTAATACGGTACTCCTTACCAATTTTAATTGCAGGAAGTTTTTTTTGCGAATCCATAACCAAACGGTTTGGATTGGTACACCGTACCGTTCGGATATATCCGCGCATGTATATAACCTATCCAAATAATTTCTCCTTTCTTTGTTGAATGTTTTACTTGCAAATACTTACACTTAGTTATATAATTAACTAGTCACAAGTAATATATAACTATGCATCGTTCATTTACTTACATCTGTGTAATGTATATCTTTATTATACTTACGTGGAGTTAATTAGTCAATGACTTTGCTTGATTTCATGTAAGTTTGTAAAGGATGTACAAAAATGTATGAGATTTTTGCCAAGCTAATGGCGGATCGAAATTTAACACCTTATAAGGTCGCAAAAGAAACAGGAATTACACAGGCAACTTTAAGCCGCTGGAAAACTGGAAAAGTTAACCCATCCATTGAGACGCTTCAAATACTTGCAGATTATTTTGGAGTAACTTTGGACTACCTTACTGGTAATGAACCCCAACAACAAGAAATGCCCGCCCTTACAAAAAAGGACGAGCGTGATATTGCTAAAAAATTAAATGAAACGCTTGATTTGTTGGAAAATGCGCAGGATAGGCTTATGTTTGATGGAGAGCCGCTAGACGATGAAACCAAAGAGTTGCTGCGAATGAGTTTGAAAAACCAATATGAAATGACAAAGAAGCTAGCAAAACAGAAGTTTACACCGAAAAAGTACAGATAATCCGGGGTGGTATTATTTGAGAATCGTGCAGACAGTTGAGACGCTTTGTAAGGAGCATGACACAAGAAACCCCTTTGAACTAGCAAAACAATTAAATATAAATGTAACTTTTGAACCGCTTGGGTCGGTTCGTGGATTTTATGCGCGTAGTTTTCGTCACAGGGTAATTCATATTAATGTAGACTTACACGAACAACAACAGCTATTTACTTGTGCGCATGAATTAGGACATGCTATCATGCATCCAAATTTAAATACTCTTTTCTTAAAAACGAACACGTTTTTTCATGTCAACAAATTTGAAACGGATGCAAATCGTTTTGCCGTCCACATGCTTTATCATGATGATTTCTTTAAAGAAATGAAAGACTTTACGATTCATCAAGTTGCTGCGTGTCTCAACTTGCCTGTATCTCTTGTAGAATATAGACTTCGGTCTATTAAATAAAAAAAGACCGCCCGGAGCGGCAACTCCAGACGGTCGGTAGCCTTATAAACGTAGAAAATTTATAAGTCTTTGCTATTTGATTGTAACACCTTACAAGCCAAATCGCAAGGGCTTGGGAAGGTGTTTTCTTAATGACAAAAAAGCCGAAGACAAAACAAAAGCGAATCGTCAAACGAATCTATTTAGGACGAGATGAAAACGGAAAGCCGAAATACAAAAAAGTATCCAGCAAGACCGAAATGGACGCGGCCGAAAAAGCGCTTTTAATGAAGATTAAGCTTCGAAAAGGAATCAATGTATCAGCAGACCGCGATACATTTGAAACGTGGGCAAAGCGTTGGCTGGCAACGAAAGAACGGAAGCTATCGCTGGCAAGATATAAAAAATACAAGCACTGCATTGAAAAACAGCTGGAATCTTTAAGGCTTGCGCCAATTTCAAAAATCTGTGCTTACGACGTTCAGGATATTATCAATGATCTTGCAAGAGAAAACCCCAATACCGGTAAACCCTCGTCCGAAAAAACATTAAAAGATATTGTCAGTGTTGTATGGCAGGTGTTTAATATGGCCATCAAAAACAGCGTGGTGGAGTTTAACCCTTCCGCCGCGGTAGATATCCCCGCAGAGCCGTCCGAACAAGTACGCCGGGCATTGACTGATGAAGAGCAACAATGGATTGTAAACACGCCGCACAGGGCGCGTATAGCTGCTATGATTTTAATGTACGCCGGACTGCGGCGCGGTGAATTGATTCCACTTACTTGGAAAGATATCAACCTTGACGAAAAAGTCATTGATATAAACAAATCCGTCATTATGGTAAATGGGAAAGCAGTCGTACAGCCCGGCAAAGCAAAAACCGTCGGCAGTATTCGCACCGTCGATATTCCACAAGTTTTAGCAGACTTCTTGAAAAGTGAAAAACCAAAAGATGCCGAACCCGATGATTTAATCTGCGTATCCGCAAAAGGCAAGATGATTTCAGACAGCGGTTGGAAACGAATGTGGGACAGCTACCTTGCGGACTTAAATATAAAATACGGGAACCTGCCGAAAGAATTTAAAAGCAAGCATAATCCGCATGGTGTCCCCTTTCTCATTCCAAGGCTTACAGCACATTGGCTGAGGCACACTTTTATTACCATGATGTATCTTGCAGGTGTGGATGTTTTAACTGCTATGCAGCAGGCAGGTCATGCAGATATCAAAACGACGCTTTCTATTTACACCCATTTAGATAAAAAATTCAAACGTACTAAAATGAATCTCATGGATGAATATATTAAAAATCAAACAATAAATTACTCATTTTCGTAGCTTATCGCACGTTTTTTATGGGACACATGAGGGACACATGCGAGCGAAAAACTACGATTTTTTAAGAAAAAATACAAAAACAGAAAAAAATAAAAAACCGCCCGATCAGCCTACAAAGCGGCTTTACAAGCGGTTTTACGTGGTCGAGGTGACAAGACTTGAACTTGCGGCCTCTGCGTCCCGAACGCAGCGCTCTACCAAACTGAGCCACACCTCGAACTATAGATATGGCGGCAAAATGCCGCCATTTTTTGGCTGCCCGACTAGGATTCGAACCCAGACAAACAGAGTCAGAGTCTGTCGTGCTACCTTTACACAATCGGGCAATA
>CALLQM010000051.1 GCA_938014855.1 uncultured Clostridia bacterium
TCTCTTTGAGAACTGTGGAGCACGACGAGCTGCTTTTAAGCCGTACTTCAATCGTCTGAGCGATGATTTTCCTTGATATTCCGGGCTTTTTTGAGCCTCGGCCCCTCGGTTGTCCTATTCCTTAACCAAAAAACAGGCCACTTTTACGAGGGGACAGCTTGATGAAATGCAGAATTTACTACATCGAATAGCTGTTCTGGTTTATTATACTTTACTCTTGCATAGATGTCCATAGTTGTCTTGCTGTTCTCATGTCCGGCAAGGTACTGGACCGTCTTGGGGTCAACACCTGCATACAGAAGATTGGTGATGTAGGTATGCCGCAGCAGGTGCGGTGTCACATCGAAGTCCAGGCTATACACAATGTTGGGATTGTTTTTCTGATGTCCTCCCAGACTCGGCTGAACAGTGTACTTGATGCTCTGTCCGTTCACATACTTATAATAGGTACGCTCCTTGGTAGACCGAACAACGATGTACTGCCAGACACGTTTGAACTGCGAATATGACAAGGGCTGTCCCTCACTATCGGCAATCACATATTCCGATTTGGAGGCAGCCTTGGCTTCCCGCAGACAATTCACAAGGCATTTGGGAATGGGAATATCCCTTCTTGCTGCTTTCGTCTTAAGCGTTGTAGAGATAACCGGTCTGTTATGCTCTGATCGCCATGCGCGCCGCACAGAGATATATGGAGTGGGTGCATCGAGGAACACACAATCCCATTGCAAGGCGAGAGCTTCTTCTCGGCGCAGACCGGCATATAAGCCGATCATGGTAAACAGATACGGCGGAAGTCCTTTGACGGTTTCCAGCAGCACTTCCACCTGCTGGTCTGTCAGCGAATCTTTCTTTTGGGTCGGTTTCCCTCCTTTTGCCGAAATCCCCTCACACGGATTGTATTCCAGCAACTGGCTCCGCTCTGCCGAGTAAAAAATGCACTTGAGGAGCATATTCACCGTATTGTGCAGGCTCTCGGACTTATTGGACAATGGGATCAGCGCCAGACGAATATCATCCGCTGTTACTTCCTCCATATACATATCTCCCAAAGGCTTGATAATGTAGTTCTTCATATTGGAGGCGTAGCCCTTCAGTGTAGCCGGCGACACTTTTGCGGATTGCATCAACAGCCACTTCTCACAATACTCGGCCACAGTAGGATGCTCCCGGTGGAAGATGATCTCCGCTACCTGGCGTCTCGCCTCCTGCTCTTTATCGTACAGTTCCTCGCAGGTAGTCCCATACAAGCTCACCTGCTTGCCGTATGCGTCCAGAATCCGGGTTCTGTAATACAGGACACCCTTTCGTGTGACGGTTCCATATTGAGGTATGTTTTTTTTCTTCTTTGCCATAATTAATTTCCTTTCTCGCGTGGTGATGTATCTACACCTCCTTTTTATCAGAGATTTCAAATTGAATCAAAGATACGGCCAAGGAAAAACTAAGAGCGAGACATCCTTGTCTCGCTCTTACTTCATTTTCTGAATTGTTCGGAACTTACACAGCGTCCCATAAGTCAAAGGCACAGCCCATTGCTTTGACAAGATCATCCGGCCTGTTGTATTTGACCTTTGCGTAAATGTCCATCGTGATTTTGCTGCTTTCATGGCCCGCCAAATATTGTACCGTTTTGGGGTCCACCGAAGAATGAATCAGATTGGTGATGTAGGTGTGCCGCAGCTGATGCGGTGTCACTTCAAAATCCAGGCTATATACCACATGGCCGTTATTCCTGGCTTTTTCTCCAAGTTTCGGGTAAAGCATATATTTTACATACTTTCCGTCCACAAGTTTTCTGGCCATTCTCGGCTTTGCAGTCCGCGTCACAATATACTGCCACAGCCGCTTAAACTGTGTATAGGATAGCGGATCACCGTCCCGATTGGCAATCACATAATCCGAAGTGGATTTTTTCTTTGCATCTTTCAGACATTCAACCAGACAGACCGGGAGAGGAATGTTTCTTTGTGCCGCTTTGGTCTTTAGCTCGGTAAGAATGACCGGCCTGTTATGTTCTGTGTGCCATGCCCGCCGTACCGTTAAGTACGGAGCCTCTGCATCCAGATACACAGAATCCCATTGCAGCGCCAGGATTTCTTCCCGGCGCAGACCGGCATATAAACCGATCATCACAAATACATAGGGCGGCAAATCCCGGATCGTGTCCAAAAGCCGCTCAACCTGTTCATCCGTCAATGCCTGTCTTTCTTCCTGGGGAACTCCTCCCTTTGCATCCAGGTATATGGTCGGGTCCTCGTCAATCACATGGCTCTCCTTGGCCGCCCGGAAAATGGACTTGCAGAGAATCACCACAGACTTATAAACCGAAGCCGACTTCTTGGAAACAGGTACGAGGGCAAGTTGGATGTCATCCAGGGATACATCAGCCATTCTCTTGTCTCCCAGCCCTCCAATAATGTGCCGCCGCACCTTAGAGGTATAATCTGTCAAGGTGGTGGCCCGAACATGGACGGACTGCATCAGCAGCCACTTCTCACAGTACTCAGCAACCGTAGGCGATCTTCGACGAAACGTAGTACTGTCAATCTGCTCTAACGCCTCCAGTTCCTTGTCATAAAGCTTTTCGGGCGTCTTTGCATAAAGCGCCACTCTGTTTCCATCCGAATCTTCGACTCTGGTTCTATAATATTCAATGCCGTTAAGCACGACCGTACCATATTGAGGAATTGCCCTTTTTCTTTTTGCCAATTCCGTCACCTCCTAAGAATAATGTCCAGCGCTGTACCTTTGTTTTATCAGACATATTAGGTTCCAGCAAGGATACGGAACAGCTCAAGCTCGGACACTTCGCAGCTTGCGGTATGTAGCGCTTTTTTCCACTGGCTTTGCACGATGGGTGCATTTTGCGATATACTCCTGAAGGCCAGCATCTGTAAAGTACACGCAACCATTTTGCACATACTGAACATAGGAAATTAGCCCACTGTTTCGAGCTGCATCCAAAGTGGCAATGCTAATCCCCAGTAATTTGGCAGCCTCTTTCCGCGAAATCAATTTTTCCATAGGTGGTCCCCCTTTCTGTCAAAGATGTGGTTGTTGCTTTCAAAATCACATGAATGCGCTGGCAACCGAAGCTGCCAGCGCATGGTATCTGACTTTGAAAAATTTACTCGCCACATTTGCCCTGACCCTGTGAGGTGAGTGGGGATGGTGCACCGTTCCTGGCGTGCGCTGGCGCGGCTGGTGCTGGCGGCGGCGAGCGCGGCGGGGATCGGGCACGGCGTCGATAAGCGGGTGGTGAC
>CALLQM010000052.1 GCA_938014855.1 uncultured Clostridia bacterium
TATACCCGTATGGTCCTAATTCCAAACCGGTATATCCAGCCATCGCCGCCTCGTCCAAAACTTTTTTCCAATCGGGATTGTACGGATTCTTTGGATCTTCTACTCCCCAGCATCCTGGTGCTCCTGTGATTTTCATAAGCTACCTCCATTAATATTTTCTGATTGTATTTACTTTATCGTTTAGTGCTTGATAACATGTTCTAACCGACTGCTTTTCGGAAACAGACGCTAAACCAACTCTCCAGAAAGACTCGTAACCATCTGTCATCGTACCGGGCTGTACCATAATTTCAATCAGCGTAGACCGATCACTTTTTCTGCTCTCTTTAAACGCTTTTACAAGTTCTTCTGTATTGGTAACTTTCCATGAATCTGCCCCATACGCTTTCGCCACACCTGCAAAGTCTACATTCGTATATGCACCAGTCAACCCGCCTGTTTGTTGGTCTCTATACCGGAATTCCGTAGCAAACGAACCGATGCCTTGATTTTTTTGCAGGTTATGAATACATTGATGTCCCCAGTTATTAAATAGCAGGAGATTAATTTTCACGTTTTCCTGTAAGCTGGTAACAAGATCAGAATGTGCCATTAAGAAACTTCCATCCCCAACAAAAGAATACACTTCACAATCCGGCTGAGCCAGTTTGGCTCCTAACGCTCCCGAAATTTCATATCCCATACAGGAGAATCCATATTCAAGATGATACGTTCCGGGGTTTTTCGGCTTCCATAAACGTTCCAAATCGGATGGAAGGCTTCCTGCTGCCGCTACCGCAATGTCCTTATCCCCAAACAACTTGTTTAAAGTAATCAAGACTTTTGCCTGATTCATGCCGTTGCTTTCATCTACATGTTCCATTACTTCTAGCTCTTTTGCCCATTTTTCTTTTGCAAGTTTGATTTCATCGTTATATGCAGCTTGGTATTTGTATTTTTCCAATTCCTCACCAAGCTTTTCGATGCCTGCCTTTGCATCTGTCACAATCGAAACACTGTCCATTTTCAGACTGTCCATGACGCTGACATTGATGGAAACCATTGGTACATAATTTTTAAAAGCTGATTTGGAAGAAGTCACAAAATCATTTAATTTGGTTCCAACCGCAAGAATTACATCCGCATCTTTCGCAATTAAATTTGCACATAATGTTCCGCATACTCCCACACAACCAAGATTATAGGGTTCGTCAAATCCTACTTCACCTTTTCCTGCCTGCGTTTCAGCAAAAGGAATATGAAATTTATTTGCAAAATCAAGTAGTGCCTTTCCAGCATCCGAATAGCGTACACCGCCGCCTGCAATGATCATTGGTTTTTTCTTATCTTTGATCAGTTCCGCCGCTCGTTTGATTGCCGTATCCGACGGTTCCATTCGATCTATGTACCATACACGCTTTTGTAAAAACTTGACGGGCTACTCATACGATTCCCCTTGAACATCCTGTGGTAAACAAAGGGCAACCGCTCCGGTCTGCGCCGGATTTGTCAAAACGCGCATTGCAATCAGGCATGCAGTCATCAGCAT
>CALLQM010000053.1 GCA_938014855.1 uncultured Clostridia bacterium
AGTTGTGCCGAAGATACTTGGCGGGCAGCCGCCTGGGAAAATAGGTCTATGCCAGCTCTTTAAAAGTTCATTCGTTAAGAATGGACTTTTTTTATGTCTAAATTTGAGCATTTTTTGCATTGATTAATGATACAATAAATGTTACAATAAGTTTTGCGACCACAATATCTTGTGCTTTTATATTTTAGTGTACTAGATTATGTGATTGATAACGAGAAAAGGAACGTTGAAAGATGAAGATTGGAAAAAATGCTCGGACAGTGCTAGAAAAGCGGTATTTGATGAAAGATGCAAACGGCAAAAATATTGAGACAGTCGATGAGATGTTTATGCGCGTTGCAAAAGCAATCGCACAGGCAGATTTACTGCATGATAAACATGCGGATACTGCCAAAACTGCCAGACAGTTTTATGAAATGATGACCAATCTTGAATTTCTGCCCAACTCCCCAACGCTGATGAATGCCGGAAAAGAATTGGGGCAGCTTTCTGCCTGCTTTGTTCTGCCGGTTGGCGACTCGATGGAAGAAATTTTTGAGGCGATTAAACAGGCCGCCCTCATTCATAAATCCGGCGGCGGTACGGGATTTTCGTTTTCTCGTCTGCGTGCCAGCGGATCCACCGTTCGCACAACGGGCGGCGTAGCCAGCGGCCCGGTCAGCTTTATGCGAGTATTCAATATGGCAACCGAAGCGGTCAAACAGGGCGGTACACGCCGGGGCGCAAACATGGGCATTCTGCGCGTAGATCATCCGGATATTCTCCAGTTTATTGACTGCAAAAAAGATAATGCAGATATTACCAATTTTAATATATCAGTCGGCATTACGGAAGAATTTATACATGCCGTTCAGCACAACAACAAGTACAATCTCATTGATCCAAGAACCAAACATGCTGTGGGTGAACTAGATGCCCGTGACGTTTTTAATAAAATCGTGGACAGCGCTTGGCGCAACGGAGAACCCGGCATTATCTTTTTAGATCGGCTGAATCGGGATAATGTGGTTCCCTCTCAAGGCGAAATTGAGAGCACAAATCCGTGTGGAGAACAACCGCTCCTGCCGTATGAGTCCTGCAATCTTGGCTCGGTCAATCTTTTAAATATGCTGGTAAAAAAAGACGGCAAGATGCGAATTGATTACTCAAAACTGAAAGAGACCGTAAAAAAAGCGGTTCATTTTTTGGATAATGTCATCGATATCAATAAATATCCACTCCCAGAAATTGATTTTACGACCAAGCAGACGCGCAAAATCGGGCTGGGCGTCATGGGCTGGGCGGACATGCTTGCACAGATGGGCATTGCGTACGATTCGGATGAGGCGGTTGAACTTGCGGGCAGTCTGATGAAATTCATTACCGAAACCGGCCGCGCAAAATCGATTGAATTGGCAAAGCAACGTGGGGCATTTCCGCTGTTTGAAGAGAGCATCTTTGCAGGTGGACCAAAGCTGCGCAACGCAACAATTACAACCATTGCGCCGACCGGAACACTGTCCATTATTGCGGGCTGTTCCTCCGGTGTCGAGCCGGTGTTTGCGTACGTCTTTATCCGCAATGTCATGGACGGAACGGAAATGATCGAAGTCAACCCGATTTTGAAAAAGGTGTTGGTTGACCGCGGAATTTACAGCGATGATTTGATGAAGCAGATTGCGCAAGAGGGGTCGCTTGCGCATATCATGGAAATTCCAGAGGATATTCGTCGGACGTTTGTATGTGCTCACGACGTCAGCCCGCTTTATCATGTCAAAATGCAGGCGGCGTTCCAAAAATATACCGACAACGCCGTATCAAAAACCGTAAACTTCTCCCATGACGCCAAAGTTGAGGACGTGCAGGAAGTGTACATGCTGGCGTATCAGCTTGACTGCAAAGGCGTCACCATCTACCGCGATGGAAGCCGCAACGAGCAGGTGCTCAACATAGGTTCTGTGAAAAAGAATGATGCTCCGGAGAAACAGAATGAAGCGCCGGAACAGCAGGTTAAGGTTGAACAGCCTGCTTTCGGAAAAATTAAACCGCGCCCGCGTCCGGAAGTCACCTGTGGAATTACCGAGCGCATGAAGATCGGCTGTGGGAATCTATATGTCACGGTGAATTATGACGAGAACGGCATCTGTGAAGTGTTTACATCTACCGGAAAAGCGGGCGGATGTCCGTCTCAGTCGGAAGCGACGGCGCGTCTGGTTTCGATTGCACTGCGCTCCGGTGTCAGCATTGAGGAAATTTTGGAACAGCTCCGCGGAATTCGCTGTCCGTCCACGATTCGGCATACCGGCATGAAATGCACCTCCTGCCCGGATGGAATCGCACGGGTTATCAAAAAGACGGCGGATATGATTGCCGCGCAGAAAGCGCCCATTCGTCCAGAAGAACAACCCAAGGTTCAGGTGGAGTCGGCAATGGACGAGCATCCGGATCGATACTGTCCGGAATGCGGCAGTCGTTTGGAACATGAGGGCGGCTGTGTCAGCTGTCGTTCCTGCGGTTACTCCAAATGCAGTTAAACGGAATCCATAAGGACAAAATACGAGCATCCTCGCTTGAAAGCGAGGATGCTTTTTTGCATCTGAACCAGCAATATTAAATCGGTTTTTTGTCGTACAAAACGGAAAAAGCCCTTGCCGCAGTTTCAAAAAAGTGTTACGCTATGATTTATAAATGGACCAAAGGGCATACTCTTTTCAGGTGTCTGCGGCCAGCGGGGGAGGGAAGCGGATTGCAAACGGTTGAAAACTTGATGGAGCAGGAGGGCATCGATCAATGGGGAATTTGTGCGTTTGAGGATGTCCTGCCGCTGTTAAACGTCCGCTCCAAAAGCCGAATCCCGGAACAGGCAGGCAGTATTATCGTAATGCTATTTGGATATTATGTGGGGGAATATACAGAACGTAATATTTCGCGTTACGCGATTGTGGACGATTACCATGTTGTAATTCGCAAGAAACTGGAAAATCTGGCGGAAAAACTGCGGATTTTGTATAATGAAGATCAGTTTATACCATTTGTAGACAGTTCGCCTGTTGCAGAAGTACGAGCGGCACAGCTTGCTGGGCTTGGAGACATCGGGATGAACGGACAGCTGCTCAACTCGGTTTACGGAAGTTATTGTTTTATCGGCGAACTTGTGACGACGCGGAATTTTCCCAAGGCGCAAAAGTTTTCCACCGGTCTATGCACTCATTGTGGAAAATGTATCGCCGCTTGTCCGACCGGTGCGCTCCAATCCGACGGGTTTCAAAAGGAGCGATGCCGCTCGCACATCACCCAAAAAAAAGGAGCGCTGACCCCGTGGGAACAGGAACAGATTCGGCAGGGTCAATTTGTGTGGGGATGCGACCGATGCACGGATGCCTGCCCGATTAACCGAAGGGCGCGGCGGACAACGATCAAGGAGTTTTATGAGGATATCCAGCCGGTTGTCGGAAAGGATAATGCAGGAAAACTATGCGGAACAAAAGCGTATGGATGGCGCGGGGAAAATGTATTGCGGCGGAATTTGGATATCATTTCCGGAAAAAACATGGTATAATATCCGAATGACAGTGGCGAACCGATGCAAGCCGGGACGCCATATAAATGTTTCGCTTTTTATGATATAATAAAAGGATATGCAGCGTTATCTCATGGCACACATTCCATGGGGTCAAAGCGTCTGCGGATTTTGACAGACAGGGCAAGGAGCGATTGATTTGGAAATTCTGACACCCGATAAGTTCGGCGAATACGAGATGTTTATGCTCAGCCACCCACAGGGCTGTTTTACCCAAAGCGTCAACTGGCAGAAGGTAAACAACTGGGGATTCGAGGCGGTCATCTCACGAGAGCATGAGGGAAAGATCGTGGGCGGGATATCGGTTCTCGTTCAGCACATTCCAATCGTGGGAACCTCATTTTTATATGCTCCGCGAGGTCCGGTCTGCGACCTGCACGATATGGCCGTTCTTGCCGATTTAAAGGCAGGCGTGGATGCGCTGGCGAAAAAATACAACGCACATACCTTCAAAATGGATCCGGATGCGCTAATGTCCGATTCCGATTTTATCGCCAATGCGAAAAGTTTGGGATTCGTGCAGAACTACGGTCCGGAAGGATTCGAGGGAATCCAGGCACGCTTTAACTATCGGCTGTATTTAGAAGGCCGAAGTGAAGAGGAGCTTTTTGCAAATCTTACACAAGGTGCCCGCCGCAAAGTGCGCATTGCGATTCGAAACGGAGTCGAGGTGCGTCCGGTCGGCGTAGAATACCTCGAAGATTTTGACCGCTTGATGAAAACGACCGGAGAACGCGATGGGTTCAATACCCGCCCGAAAGAATATTTTGAGCGCATGCTGGAATCGCTGGGCGAACATGTCCGCCTTTATATGGGATTTTATGAAAACGAGCCGGTATGCGCCGCAATCACGACCAATTATGCGGGAAAAGTCTGCTACGTCTATGGCGCGTCGGACAACGTGAACCGCAAAGTCATGCCGAATTATCTCATGCAATGGGAAATGATT
>CALLQM010000054.1 GCA_938014855.1 uncultured Clostridia bacterium
CACCACATCTTTATAGAGAATTACCACAACGTTGCCAAGTCTGGAATTGTTTCCTATAAGTTCCGGACCATCCTGTCCGCAAGCTACCACCTCCCCGTTTCCGCAGGCATAAACCGTGGTGCTAGGGCTTGTACAATCCATGCCGTAATGATGAAACTTCCAATACGCAAGGTACTGGGGGTTTTTATACCCCGCAGTCACCCTTAAATCATTGAGCGGCAAAACCAGTCTTTGCGCCATATTACTTCACCACCTTGTTTGCTAGCTTATCCAGCTGTGTGCGGGCATACTCCTGCGCACCGTCAAACGCGGTCTGTACGATTTTTTCAATCATATTGCGCGTAAGGAACGCCTGCATCCATTTCGGAACGTAAACATATAAGTGATCCACTACCCATGTAAGTTTCTGCCCACCGGCTTTTGTGGCGGAAGCGTATTCACGCTCTGCCTGCGCAATTAGTGACGGAGCTTTTCCTTTGATTCGAGATACCACTTTCTGTGCAGACTGGCTTGATTTATAATAAGCCGCCAGCGCGCCAACCACGATCCACGCCAAAGTCGTCAAGATATGTACCATGCTTTCAGACATCTTTATCGCTCCTTTTCTAAATCATCAATTCTGTGGTTCGCTACTTTCATCTGTTCTTCCAGCCGATAAGTCCTCTCAATAACAGTATTATGCTTATCGACTTTTGCTTCCAGTGTTTTTAGTCGAAAGTCCGTGAGCTTTTGGCTTGCCAACACGCCGAGAAACGCGCCTGCTATGGTTCCGGCGCAGGATAAAAGCCCCACTACAATTTCAGGTGCCATAACATTCCCCCTTTATTATGTCCTTTACTGAAACCGTCCAATGGGCGGTTTTTTCCGTTTTAACGGAATTGCTATTGTTCCAAAACGGTGACCACTGCCAAGCGGTACGCTTCATCTTTAATCTGCTGGAGCGTGATCTTTCCCCGCTCAATCAGTCCGGCCAGCGCTTTTACTTTTGCTTCATCCATCATAAAATCCCCTCCATGGTTAGCTGTGTTATCAGCAGCATATCCACATCATTTCGTAACTTTTCCGTTTCGCTTATTTGGGGTGTTTCATATTCTGCGGGTGTGCCGTCCTCATTGGTAAGAACGTAGCCGCTAAAATCGGAAATGCCATCGTAAACAGCAGCTATGCTGTCATTTTGAAAACATTCCAAGCGCCCCAAACCATCCAGATTCTGTGATTTTACCACTCTTGTGCATTGCACGGGTTCCCCGCCATATGCCGTTAAAACAACCATTGAAATTCTCCTCACCCTATAAAGATTTGTCCGCCGTCAAGTTTTGAATCAAGCGTAGAACCCGACGGAACAGTTCCAGACCGCAGCAAAATTCCATAACATCTATGTACGATTGCATTACCCGAACCGCTATTGTTTCTGCACCTCATGAAACGTGAACAGCCGATTGCATAAATCGTACGGTTGTTAAATTCGCAATTTTGCACCAATAGATACGTTGCATCCCCGTCTATCCCATAAGCAGAAGTTCCAGTAAATTTGATTCCATTAATGGACGCTTCATAACAACTGGAAATGGTCATGCTGTTGTTATGTACCGTGATATTTTCAACCGCAATCTCTTGTCCTCCCTTTGTAAAAGAAAGTGTACCATCAACAATGACGTCATCCGCATTGTTTGTATCACTGCGAACAGTAAGGCGTTTGCAAAGGGAACGAAAAGACACCGTTCCTGTGTAAGTGCCGCTCATTAAAGCGATGGTTACACGTTGGACTGAGGAATATCTGGCCGCTTCCTTTGCGGCTCTGTCTATGGTTAAAAATGGACGGCTTTCCGTCCCATAGCCTGTCGTATCATTGCCGGTCGGGGAAACGTAAATCGTAACGCTCGAATTAAATTCATCTACTTTCGAAAACCCAATGACATTGCTTCGATAAATCATGGCTCAATCTCCCCAATCAAAATATCTAAGGTAAAACTAAAATTCGGATGTGCTCCATACGCATACACGGTAGCGACTCCGTTTAGATTTTCCACGGCAAGGGATAGTTCATACAGCAGCAGATTTTTAAGCGTTGCCGTATCCACCGAAATGCTAAGAGAAGAACCATCCTTGATATTGGAATTGCTGATCTGGTAATAGTAGCATTCTTTTGTACTGTTATAAGACCAACTAGAATCAGAAATCACAATGGAAATCGAACGAAATTTAAACGCAATGTCATCAATGGAATTTCCGCCGTCCACCAAATTTCCATCTGCATCCAGTGTGGCAAGATGCCCCGCCGTTGCGCCGGAAACTTTATCGGCTTTACCCGTTATTTCTGCTGCTTGCTGCTGCGCCTGTGCAAAAAGGGTTTGCAGTTCCTGCCCCTGTCCCGCCACGGTATCGGTTAAGGATGCGGGCGCATAATCGTCCGGCTTTTTCCCGCTGTCGGTTGGGTTTCCGTCAGCGTCCAATACGGCGAAGTTTCCGCTCGTAAACTGGTCGGGTTTGTTAGCTTTTCCCTCGTCCAATTCTAAAAGATTATCGCGTAAGGCATCATAATCATAAGCGGTAAAGTTGCGCGCTATGGTGGTTCTATCCTCCCAAGCCCGCGCGGTTCCCTGCACGCCGCGCTGTATCGTGATGGTGTTTGCGCTGACCGCGGTAACAAGAACCGTTTCCGCATCCGGGCGTTCCCCGCCTAATACAAGCAGGTTGGGCGGGTCGGGGATTTTGGAAATATCCTGCACCGTCACGGTGGTCGTGTCCGCCGCAATCGCCCCCATGGTAACCGTTTCGGGGCTGTTGACTGCGGCGGGGTACATCGTCCTCATAAGTTCTGCCCTCCTCGTGGGTTAATAAAAATCGTGCTTTGCAGGCTGGCTTCTACCCGCGTCAGCCCATCCGGCACAAGCTGTATCGTATGCCATGTTCCGCGCTGGATTTTGCCCTCGTCGTCTACCGCCAAATAGCCGGTAATATCAAAATCACTGTTGGGTGGGACGGATTCGGGGATGTCTGCGCCATCCACTTTGACGGTTACGGTTTCGGCTTTCCCGCCCGTAAAAATGCCGTGCTCCAACTGCGGGGTATACGCCGGAATGACCGTCTCGTGCGTATGATCCGGCAGGTCAATGTCATGTGAATGGCTGGGTACGGAAAAAGAATGGTTATGACTTGGCACGGTGAAATAGTGGTAATGGTTTTCCAGCGTCATGTCCCCCGAACCGCCGTAGTCCGCCCGGTCGGTTGCTTTGCTCGTGGAGGACGACAACCCCGTCGTGCTCGTTTTTCCGCCGCCGCTTCGGGTGGTGGTTTCCCTGCCGCCGCCGGATGAAGAAGTAACCGACTGCTGAGGTTTGGACGTGATTCCTTTACTGTAACTGCGAAACGGCAGAATCGAATAAGTTAGTTTTACGGCATTGATGCGGATTGCTTCAAATGGAATGTAAAAGTGCATCGTTGCCGGATTGTTTGCGTCGCAGTTGTCGGCAAAATCGTGGCTGTCCAAATTGACGCTTCTCTGCCGGTCGGATAGGTCGGCAATCGTGGCGGCGATGTCTTTCGCCTTGTTTGCAATGGTGATGGAAATGGCGGGATTGTCCCCGGTCACATCCGTTTTGGACAGCGACACCACCGGCGCAAGAAACGAAATACCGTCCTCCTCATCCATCACCCGAACGGTATCGCCCGGTGCAATCTCTTGCAGTCCATACAAATCCACTGCGGTTACTTCGTAGCTAACATACGGCGTTTTGAGTTCTTGCAGAATCGCCCTGCCCGCATCCAGCAGGCTTTGCGAGTTTTGGTACCGTCGGTCTACCCAAATTTTAGAAATGACACCATACTGATGAATCGTGTCGGCGTCCAAATAAGGCGGACCGTCTAGCTTTAACTGGTTTTCGCCCTCCCCATAACCCAAACAATACAGCCGCGTGGTAAGGTTCGTGGGGTCAACCGTTTTCTTGATTCCGGTTAGATTGGTGCGGTATCGGATTTCCGCTTTCACCGTTTCGTCCCACTGTTTTAAACTCAGCGTCCACGGCTTGGCGGCGGTATCCGTCACCCAGCGGTACTTTGCGG
>CALLQM010000055.1 GCA_938014855.1 uncultured Clostridia bacterium
GAATCGTCATCACCTGCAGGTGTGGAGCCGTCGGTGCTTTCGTCCGGATCTTGTACCTCATCAGGAATGGTCGGTTCCGGTGTAGAATCCGTATCTTCTATTGGTGGTTCAGAATCCGATACAGCCGGTTTGTCAACGGTTTCCGTAATCGGGTTTTTTGCCATTCGATCCAAATCGGGAGCAATGCTCCGCTTGGTTGTGCTTTTAGGGATATAACCTTCGGCCATATCATTTTCAAGAATCGGTAATAGCGTAGGAAAGTCATCTTTTAGCAGACTCTTGAGCAGATTTTTAAAATCCTGATCCTGAATGGTTCCGGTCGCCGGAATTTTTAAAACGATGGATCCAAGCATCAGCTTTCCGAAAACGGTGTCATCCATTAACTGTGCATCACCGAGCAAAGCAAACATCGGCTCACGGCAGGCGGCCAGCTTTTTCAAAGTGGCAACATGCTTTTGTGTATCCGAATCGCCGAAAACTGCCGAAAGCTCATTACAGCGGTCCAAGAGTGTGCGCAGAGCCTTGAGGTCAAGTTTTTCAAAGTTATCCGCAAGGGACTGCAGTTTTGCCGGGCTGATCTCGTCCACCAAATCAAGCAAATCAGATACGACCTCGTCGTCAAGCATGGTATCCAGAGTGCTGTCTTTTACATCATATTTGACGCGGTCGTACAGCTTAATATTTTCTTCTGTTATGTATTTGGGGAGAATATCAAGAATGTCTTTATTTAGATCATAGAATGTGAAGATATCGTCCACCAAAAGCTGGGACGCTCCTGTGCGCTCCGGATTGGTAATCAAAGAACGCAGGTCACGGTCAGGGTCCGCACGGTTTAAATCGTCCTGCATATCCTGCAAGTCGTAAAGATCCTGCCGCATATCATCAATGTCATCGCTTTTTTTGATGTCATCCAAATTAGGAAGTTTCGAAGTTACGGCAATGCCAATCGGACCCATTTCAAAATCGCTGACATCAGCGGTTACCGTGAAATCTTCCGGAAACTCCATGTCATTGATTTCTTTGAGGCTGTAATTTCCGATATTTAAACTTTTTTCGAGTCCCGGCATGCTCATAATGGAAATTACTTGATTATTTCCATCAGCAACAACATTGCCGTCGCTGACTTCCACATTTGAAAAATGATCGCTGGAAAGACTCATACCCGCAATCACCATCAAAGGTGTCTGCATGTCTGTCTGCTTTCCTGCAACGGTGACCGTATTGCTCGTTTTATTGCGAAACCGCAGGTTCATTTCCATTTTACCGGATTTTCCGGCCAGTTCTTCAGCAGGCATTTCTTTTCCGTCCAAAGAATAGGTGATGGAAACTTCCAGCGGAAGCGGCTTATCGGTTTTGCCGCGATAATAAAGGTCTTTTCCCGAGAGGTTCCACACGAGGGAATCGCCGTTTTTTTCCGGGGTTTCGGTTCCTTTTACGTTGGTGAGATCGTCAAGATTTGTGCGGTCGGGAAGCTGTGCGCCTTCCACATCACTGTGAAGCCAGTCGGTCACGATTGTTTCCCGAACGCTTCCATCCGCATGCAGATTCACATAAACGGTCTCGCTTTTTTTGCCTAGATAATTTGTTTCTTCCTGCTCCTGTGATTCGTCCTGTTCATTGGCCGCATTTGTCTGTGCTAAAATGTTCGGTTGCTGAGCAGAATCGGAAGGGGCGTTATATTCCGACATTGGAGGCAGGGAATCGGCCGTAGCCGCGGCAGCCGAGACGGTTGCCAGTACAAGAGCCATTGCCCCGCAAAGGACTCTCGTCGTCGTTTTTTGCAGTTTCATGAGTATTCCTCCAGTGTAATCATGCTTTCTTTTTTGCAGACGTCTTATTAAAAATCCATCCGCGTGAAGTTTTTCTGAACATTTTTTCACAGGCCAGTAAAACCGACGGTAGGATGAACATGCTTACAAGAGCGCTGATGATCGCGCCGCGTGCCAGCATGGTGCAGATGCTTTTGATAATTTCAATGCGTGAAATCGCGCTGACTCCCACATTTGCGCAGAAGAAAACCAGCGCACTGGTAACAATCGATTTATCAGACGCATTGGCGGCAATTTTAATTGCTTGCACTCGGTCATATCCGTTGTTGATTTCTTCACGGAAACGGGTGGTCATTAGGATTGCATAATCGACGGTAGCTCCCAACTGGATACAGCCGATTACAATCGGGGAAACAAATGGGATTACATTTCCAAACAAGGATGGAATCCCTTGGTTGATAAAGATTGCCAGCTCAATGGAGGCAACAAGGACAATTGGGATGGTGAATGATTTAAAGCAGATTCCGATAATCACCAGAATTGCCGCAATGGACAGAATGTTGGTCACCTTGATATCCACGGTTGTAATTTCACTTAGATCCTTGGTCATGGCTCCTTCACCGGTAATGATTCCCGCAGGATCATAACGTTTTACAATCGCATTGATCTCGTCAATCTGCCGGTTTTCCTCTTCATGAGCCGCTTTATACCGGGAATTGACCATGATCATTTGCAAACCGCCTTTTTTGCATAGATCTTTTACGTCATCGGGCACGAAATCATCCGGTATAAGCGGTCCGACAAATTTATCATAGGCGAGCATGCTTTCTACACCGTTTACATCTTCAATCTCACGTTCCATTGCTCTGAGCTGATAGGGAGGAAGTGCATCATCCACGATGATAAAGTGGGTGGTTGCCATGTTGAACTCATCTTTCATTTTATCGGTTGCAACAGTCGACGGAAGATCAGCTGGGAGAGAACGGGAGATATTGTAGTAAATTTGTGTTTTGCTCTGCATGAAGTAAGATGGAATGAACAAGATTAAAAAGATTACCACAAACGTTTTTTTATGATTGATAATCCAATCGTTGAGTTTTGAAAAATTTGGTGTCAATGCGCGATGACGCCATTTGTGGATGGGCCCATCAAACAACAGCACCAGTGACGGCAATATGATAATGACGACAAAGATGCCGATTACAATACCTTTTGCCATAACGATTCCCAAATCCGGTCCTAGTCCCAGCCGCATGGCGCATAGTGCCAAAAAGCCCGCGATGGTTGTCATGGACGAACCGGAAAGCGATACAAAAGCACTTTCAATTGCGCTTGCCATAGCATCGCGCCGATCCGAAAACTTCGGTTTTTCTTCGTCATATCGGTCTACCAAAAAGATCGAATAGTCCATGGAAACGCCTAGCTGTAAGATTGCGGCAATCGCGTTGGTTATGTAAGAAACCTCGCCTAAAAATAGATTGCTTCCAAAATTATAAGCGACCGCAAATCCAATTCCTATGATGAAGACAAATGGCAGTACGAACGATTCCATTGTTAACATCATCGCCAAAATGGAGAAAACGATTGCTAGTACGGTATACAGAGGCATCTCACTTTCCACAAGATCTTTTGTATCTTTTAAGAAAATGGAAACGCCGCTTAAAAAGCATCGTTCATCACAGAGTGCCCGGATGTTATCGATAGCGGCAATCGTTTGGTTGGAAGCGCCGGGATGATCAAATTGAATGATAATCATCGTGGAGTTTTCAGACTTTTCACTGTAAAAAATATTCTTAACGTCATCCGGCAAAATTTCTTTTGGAACACTGATATCCATAATGCTGGAAACCCAAAAAGCGTTGCTGACGTTGGGAATATCTTCAATATCATCCCTAAGCTTTTCCACATCTTTTGCCGGCATCCCATCGACTACCAGCATAGAGGTGGCGGCGCTTTGAAACGTATCTTCCAAAATGGTTTGTCCTTGGGTGGATTCCAAAGTATCCGGCAAATAGGACAGAATATCGTAGTTAACTTTCGTATTAATCGCGCCGTATATGCTGGGTATCAGCAGCAACACGGCAATTGTGACGATTGTCGCGGGGCTGCGAGTCAGCAACCGCGCAATTTTTTTCAACAAAATAGGTACCCCCTCTTGGTTTTCGCATAAAAGCGGTTGGAAAAATAATTGAAAAAAAAGCAAATTTACGGTATCATATAGGTATCATTTTTTATAAAAGGGAGATGGCATATGGCGGAGATTTCGCTGACAAAGCGTGTGTTGGCACAGTC